>JANXXV010000816.1 GCA_025350445.1 Bryobacteraceae bacterium
CACCGCCGTCCACAATTTCGACCTGATCTTGTGGCTGAAGCAGGCCGCCCCGGTCGCAGTGCTGGCGCGCGGGACGCAGGTATACCGCGAGTCCGTCAGCCCCGATTCCATTACCACGGTACTCACCTTCGCCGATGGATCCATGGCGGTGGATCACATCGCCTGGATGCAGGACGGAGGCTTCCCGCTGAACCAGTGTGCGCGATCGCGCATGACCATCCAGGGGAGCGACGGCTACTTTGAGATTGATCTCACCGGCCGGCCTTCGGCCATCCGTACGAAAGAAGGATACCGCGCAATCGATACCGTGATCATCGGCGCGCCGGAGTACGCCGGCTGTCTCAAGTTGCAGTTCGAATATTTCCTGCGGTCGGTGGAAGAAGGTGCGCCGGTGCTGGCGCCGCCCGAAGATGCCCTGCTTACCGAACGCGTGGCCCTGGCCGCCTTGGAGTCCCTGCGCTCGGGCAAGGAGGTGCAACTTGCTGACTGAAGGATGGTCGGAACTTGTTCCCGGCGTCGATGTCTTCTTCCGCCGCGGCACTACGCCCGGACCCTTCGCGCTAATCACGGCCGGAATTCACGGCGACGAGTATGAGGGGCCGGCGGCTGTGGCCGGCTTTGTTGAAAAACTCACCTCGCTGCCTCTGGCCGGTTCCGTGGCGGCCATTCCGGTGGCGAATCCCACGGCCTGGCGTGGGTCGCAGCGGACCTCACCGGACGATGGCATAAATCTCGCCCGGACGTTTCCAGGTAAGGCAGACGGCTCACCCACTGAGCGGCTGGCCGCGGCTCTGTTTGACTTGGCGGGCCAAGCCGACCATCTGATCGACCTACATAGCGGCGGCGTTGAATATCTTTTTCTTCCCCTGTGCGGTTTCTACGGGGAATCGCAAGAAGCAAATCCGTCGTTTGCGGCCGCCCGCCATTTCGGACTCCCCACGCTTTGGCAAATGCCGGCGACTGCGGGCGTGCTGTCCTGTGAACTTTGGAAGCGGGGCCGCGCGGTGGTTGGTTGCGAGTACTTGGGCGCGGGCCAACTGTCGCCCGAAGGACGCGACGCCTATGTACAGGGTATTCTCTCCTCTCTGGCATATTGGAAGCTGTTGCCGGGCGGGTTTCTATTACCCGCGCACGGACGCGCCTGTGCGGGCGAGTGGTTGATGTCCGCAACCACCGGGTTATTCGTTGCCCATTGCACTCTTGGCGAAACCGTCGCGCCGGGTCAGTTGCTGGCGGAAATCCGCCATCCCCGGGGCAACACACTGCAATCCTTTCACGCTCCCGGCACTGGAGGTTTCGTGCTCGCGATCCGTTCCAAAGCCTATATTCGACCCGACAACTGGGGAGTCCTGATTGCCAACTACGCCTGAAGCCTATTTGGAATGCGGCATGTGCGCCTCGGCCTATCCCATCGGGCCGCACTTTCATGGATGCCCGGCCTGCCGCGCACTGGGACGCACGGCGGCCTTAGTGATGCGCTATTGCACCACGCCGGAACGCCTTTGCGATCCCGCGCGCCCCGGCATTTGGCGATGGCGCGGCCTGCTGCCTCCGGTGCCCGTAGACCAGATCGTTTCGCTCTCGGAAGGCAGCACTCCACTGCGCCGCATACACAATTGGGAAAGCCCCGCCGAGCTATACCTCAAGAACGAAACCATGAATCCCACCTGGTCGTACAAGGATCGCGCGGCCAGCGTCTCCGCTACCATGGCGCGCGTCCTGGGCTTCTCGCGGACGGTGGCAATCAGCACCGGCAACCTCGGTAATTCCGTTGCCGCGTATTCCAGCGCGGCCGGTCTCGCGTGCACAATTTTCTGCAACTCCGGCGCGCCGGAACTCCAGCTTGCCTTGATGCAACATTATGGTGCGCGCGTCTTTCGGGGTGGCGAACAGAACTCGTTGGTTCGTCAATTAGTGGCACGCGGCGGATGGTTTCCGGCGACGGTCGTCTGCCCCAGGGAAGGCTTCGCCAACCCGTACGGCGTGGAAGGTTTCAAGACGATTGCATTCGAGATCTTCGAACAGTTGGGCGACCGCGTTCCAGACCGCGTTTTTGCGCCGGCCGGAAGCGGCGACGGGTTGTACGGAATCTGGAAAGGGTTCGATGAACTTTACAAAATGGGCATCGCGCGCACCCGCCCAAAGATGATCGCCTGCCAGGCGGAAGGCGCGGACGTCTATGTGCGTGCCGTTCGTAGCTGCGCCTCGAAGCTGACGGCGCTGCCTTCTGTATCGACCGTGGCGTTGTCCATCGCCGAGAAGATCGGCGGTGAATTGACTCTCGGCGCTCTTTATCAATCGCAGGGTACGGCGATTGCAGTTTCAGACCAGGACATGATGCTAACGGCCGCGGAACTGGGCCGCGAAGGCTTTGCGTTGGAACCGGCGTCGGCAGCGTCGGTAGCCTGCGCCCGCACGGTCGCGGCCCAGGCGGCGCCGGGCGAAATCTGGGTCGCCATTGGAACCGGCGCAGCCATCAAGTGGCCACGGAACCTGACCCGGGGATTCACCATGCCAAGCGCGCTCCCGGACGATTTCGCCGGCATAGACGATCTAATTCCCGCATAACGCTACCGCCCCGGCAATGCAAAGTTGGTGGGGCAGATGCCCTAGTCCGCGCGGGCGCCGCGGGACCCGCTCTCGCGAACCTGGCGCCTATCACCTTGGGCTCAATCACGCGCTCCGCCCGCCTGTTTGACCGGCCCCCGACCGCGAGCGTCTGCAAAAAAACTTACGCCCGCGCCACGACTTCGTCCGGAATGAAGTAAATTCCCACGGAGGCGCGCTGAAAACCGCGCACTACTTCAGCACCGACGGCAAACGGTGCACCGCTGACATCCCTCCGTCAACCACGATGGCCGCCCCATTCACAAAGCGTGAGCCATCGCCCGCAAGCCACACCGCGCAATCGGCGATATCCTCAGGCACGCCAAACTCGCCCCCCGGATACATAGCGTACAATTCGTCCCGCAGTCTCGGCGCGGCCTCGTATGCTATTCGCGATGTTTCGGTCAGGATGGTCCCTGGACAGATGGCATTAGCGCGAATGCCGTAACCGCCATACTGCTGGGCAAGCAGCCGCGTCAACGATAGCACTCCTCCCTTCGCCGCCGTATAAGCCGCCAGATGCACACCAGTCAACGCGTTGATCGAGCTCAGCGAAATGACCACTCCTTTGCGGCGCGCCATCATCGCCGGCAGCACGGCCCTGGTACATAGAAAGATACTCTTCAGGCAAACGCCCGAAACCCGATCCCACGCCTCTTCGCTCACCTCGTGCAACAAGCCATCACCGGCAACCGTCGCCGCGTTGTTGACCAGAATGTCCACCTCTCCGCATCGCTCGACGCACGCCGCGACATCCGCCGCCGATGCCACATCGCCCTCCAGCGCGGTGAAACGCTTCCCGGCCAGGACGGCCGTTTCAAGGTTCAATCTGGAATCGATATCGAGGCCTGTTACGCGAGCGCCGGCTCCGGCAAAACGAATAGCCATCGCCCTGCCGATGCCCTGTGCGGCGCCTGTGATCAGCACACTCTTTCCGTCGAATTCGTTCACGGCAGACTCAGAATCACCACCGACAGCAATCCGCAAATGATACCCGCCGTGCCGTATAGGCCAAGCCGTTCCTTGAATATCACCACCCCGCCGATCGCAACAAACAAAACGTTCGCCCCGGTGGCGATGGGATAGACAACGTATCCCGGAGCGCCCCCGTTCAACGCGCCCACCAGGCAAAGCATTCCCAGAAAGCTCATCGCCGCCATTCCAGCCCCGATCAGAATCTCCTTGCCCTGTGGCCGCGACAAATCGCGAACCGAATAAAGCAGCGCCGCCACCAACCCCGATGCGTACCATCCGAACAGGTAGTGGTCCCGATGCGTAGCCGAAAGTCCCGCTTCCGCCAGAACTTTCGCGCCCACCAGCGCGAATCCGTTGGCGATCATCGCCGCTAACATCAGCCGCAACCACTTCATGCAGTCCCCTTTTCTGCCTGCTTGCGCTCCAGCCACAGCAGAATCAGCGCCGCAAACATGGCGGTCACCGCCACTAACTGCTTCGCGCCAACCTTTTCCCGGTACAGGATCAACGAAATCAGAATCGGAATCGCCGCCGATAGATTGATGATCAGCCAGCTCGTGGCGATCTTCCCCTCCCGCACGCCGATCTGGAAAAGCAGAATCGCCGTCGCCGCACAGACGCCGCTCGGCAGCGCGATCACCCACACGTTCAGCGGAACCGCCACGCTTTCACCGCGCGCCATAAGCAAAATGACCGAAAAAAGCGCCGACCAGCCAAATAGCAGAATGTTGATCTGTTTCGGACGGCAGCCCGCCCGGTCAGCCTGCTTATGCAACAGACCAAGCACTACGTAGGCGGCCATGGCGCCGAACGCGAATAGAATTGCAGGTGTCACATTCCTCCTGTTGCGAGCCCGATCCATCACAGATCATACCGGTCATACCATACTACCGGTGCAGCCGAAATCACGCAAGATGAATGTGTTGGAACCCCACCTTTACCGTATGCGCCCGATGTCCGGCTGCGCAGCCCATTAAGGAATGCCATCCTTCCCGCGGCCAAATGTTCCCTCAAACACCAACTCGCCCACCTTCCGCCGTCCGCTAGGCACTTCCCGCGCCCTTTCCAGTTCCGTCAATTCCTCAATCCGCCCGGGATACCCTACCGCGAACATCGCCTCCACCGAATATCCCTCCGGCACCCCAAGCTCCACTCGCGCCCGCTCGTAGTCGAAGCCTGCCATCCCGTGTACCACCAGCCCCAGCGCTGAACCCTGTAGCGCCAAGCTCATCCAGGCCGCTCCTGTGTCGTAGGAATGAGTCGGCGAAGACCGCCCGCTGTCGGAGAAGTTTTTCGAAATCACCACCACCAGCGCGCCCGCCCGCGCGCACCAACTCTTGTTCCCCTCCGCCAGTAAATCCTGAAACCGGGCGAAGAAATCCGTCCCGACCCGCGCATAAACAAACCGCCACGGCTGGCCATTGCCCGACGATGGCGCCCACCTGGCCGCCTCGAATAACTGCATCAAAATTTCGTCACTCACGGCGTCCCCGCTCATCGCCCGCGGCGACCAACGCCTCAAAAACATGCCCTCAATTTCGTGATCGGCAGTACGGTCCATCCTTCGATATTACCGAACCCGCGTCCACGGATGCTGGTCGAAAATCACTAACCAGTGGCCCGTCGCGGCCACTCCTCCATCGCCAACCATTTATTATCAACACGATAGAAATGGCAAGCTGCTTTCCATCCTTCGGTCAGGAGGATTTATGAAATCGAAACTTCTTGCAACTCTGTTCGCCGACCCGGCAGAGCCTTCCTACCGCTACCGTTACTATGCGCTACCTCCGCCTCCAGCCCGCCTCCCGTCGGCTCCGTCTGTTCGACATGCCACCCTATATCGGAGCTCGATCGGTAGATCCCGGGCGCCAGCGGAATACGTATCGCCAAGGACACTGGCGGTGATTGCTCGGTGACATTGCCGCGGAGTCTAAGCAAAAACCCCGATGGCTATAGTACTAGTACTTTCGCATAATGGAGGCGTTAGTCTCCGGAGCCTTGATGTCCTTTACCTTTATCCGCACTTCTTTACTGGCACTTATAACCTCCGGCGGGATCTACGCCCAGGCCCCTTCCATTGGCGCCTGCACAATACTTCCTGCCGACAATATCTGGAACACTCCTGTGGATACCCTGCCTGTCTCCGCAAATTCAGCCACCTACGTCGCCACCATCGGACCCGCCGCGCCCGTCCATGCCGATTTCGGTTCGGGAACCTGGAACGGAGGCCCCATTGGAATCCCGTTCCTCAAACTGCCCGGAACTCAACCCAAATGGACCGCGACGTTCCTCTACTGGGACGAAAGCGACGCCGGCCCCTATGCCATCCCGCTCACCGCGCCCATCGAAGGCGGGGCAAGCAGCACTGGCGACCGCCACGCCATCTCGGTAGACGTCGACAATTGCATTCTCTATGAGCTCTACCGCGCCTTTCCCCAGGCCGCAAGTTGGAAGGCGGATTCCGGCGCAATCTATAACCTGAAGTCGAACGATCTGCGTCCCTCCACCTGGACCTCAGCCGATGCCGCCGGCCTGCCAATCATGCCTGGCCTGGCCCGTTACGATGAAGTGGCCACGGGTGAAATCCGCCACGCCCTCCGCTTCACCGTTCCCCAAACCCTGCGCGCCTTCATCTGGCCCGCCCGGCACTACGCCTCCAGCTTGACCGACCCGCGTTATCCCCCAATGGGCCAGCGATTCCGCCTGAAAGCCGCGTTCGATATTTCGCCGTTTCCAGCCGATGTCCAGGTGATTCTCCGCGCGCTAAAGAAGTACGGCATGATCTTGGCCGACAATGGCTCCCCGTGGTTCATTTCCGGCGAACCCGATTCGCGCTGGAATAATGACAACCTCGGCCTGATGCGAAACATCAGCGGCTCGGCCTTTGAAGCGGTAGACGAAAGTGCCTTGATGGTTGACCCCAACTCCGGCCAGGCCAAACAGTCGGGTCCCTCGGTATCGGTAGCGCCGGCCACGGTAACGCTTACCACCCAAGCCACCAGGCAATTCACCGCAATCGTCCAGAACTCCCCAACGCAAGCGGTAACGTGGTCGGTAAACGGGGTCGCCACTGGAAATTCAGAGGTCGGCTACATCGACGCGAACGGCCTGTACTCGGCGCCGTCGTTCGTGCCCACCCCGGCAACCGTAACCGTGCAGGCAGCCATCACCGCCACCCCCGCCATCCTGGGAACTGCCAGCGTCACCATTCAGCTCCCTGTCCCATCACCGTCCGTCTCTTCCGTCACGCCGAACCCGGTAACGGTTGGCAGCTTCACCCTGACTGTAAACGGCAGTGCCTTCCAAAGCGGAGCGGTAGTGAAATGGAACGGCGCCGCTCTCACCACGACCTATGTATCGGCGTCAAAACTAACAGCCACCGGCTCCACGTCTTCTGTTAGCAGCGCGGTAGCCGTCACCGTCACCAATCCCGGTGGCCAGGGTTCGAACACGGTTAACATTGCGGTAGCGGCCCCGGCCACCACCGTGAGCATCTCGCCCGCCACCGCAAGGATCAGAATCCGCCAGACCCATCAGTTCACCGCGAACACGAAAGTCGTCTGGAAGATCAATGGCGTAACCGGTGGAAACTCCACTCTGGGTAAAATCAACACCGCCGGCCTCTATACGGCTCCCAATGCGGTGCCCTCGCCGGCCACGGTAACGCTCACAGCGGTCAGCACCGTAGACCCATCGAAGTCCGGGACAGCCGCCATCGCCATTGTCCGCCGATAGCGGCCCATAAGGACGGCGGACCCCCAGGTCCGCAACGGACCCCTGGTCCGCTCGCGCTCAATTTGAAAATAGTCCTTTCCATGCGCACTTGATAAGGCTATACTGGATCAATTTTGCAAGTCTCGCGGACAAGTTGGGCCACGCGATAGAACCGTTTCTATCTGCCACAGCTCTGCCTGCGCCATATAAGGGTGGCTCACGAATGCGATCTCGTATACTTTCTTTCGCGCTCTCTCTATTCGCGTTGGTCTTCATCTCGTCAACGCTTTCCGCACAAGAGGTTACCGCCGGTATCTTCGGCGTAGTGCAAGACAGCTCCTCAGCCGTGATTCCCGGTGCTCAAATCCGGCTCAAAAATGCGGAGACCGGTCGAACATGGCAGACCATCGCCGACGAGTCCGGCGCGTTCTCAATTACTCTTCTGCCCATCGGCACCTATGAGGCAGCCGTCGAAACACAAGGCTTCAAGCGAACTGTAGTCAGCGATGTCGTATTGCGGGTAAACGATAACCGGCGCTTCGTCTTCACCATGGAAGTCGGCCAACTCGCCGAGCAGGTAACCGTGGAAGCCAACGCCGTGGCGGTGGACGTGGCAACCGGCGCCACCAGCCAATTGCTGGAAGGCTCCGACATGGTGAAAATGCCATCCCGCGGACGCAACGTCCAGCCCTTTGCATTGCTCATGCCCGGCGTTGTATCCACCACTCCCTATGACCGCCGCAACAATAATTCCGCCGTCAACGGCGTTCGCCCAACTCACAACGCCTGGCTGATCGATGGCGGCTATAACATCGATACGGGCGGCAACTGGGGTTCCCCGCTCGCGCCCAACATCGAAACCGTATCCGAGTTCCGCGCCATTCGAGGCAACTACTCGGCCGAGTTCGGCACCGGCGGCGGCTCGCAGTTCAACGTCATCACCAAAGGCGGAACCAACAACCTGCACGGGTCGCTCTACTACTTCCAACGGAACGACAAATTGAATGCGCGGAACTATTTCTCGCCCACCCGCGACCCTTTCATCGGCAACGATTTCGGCGGCTCCGTCGGCGGCCCCGTCTACATCCCCAAGCTCTACAATGGCAAGAACAAAACATTCTTCTTCATCCTTATTGGAAACATTAAGGAACGGCGCCAGCAGCGCTTCACCCAGATCCTGCCCACCGCCGCCTACCGCTCCGGCGACTTTTCCGCGCTCAACCGCGCCATCTACGATTCAGCCTCCGGCGCCCCGTTTCCAGGCAATATCATTCCGTCCTCCCGAATCGATAAAAACGGCGCCGCCTACGCCAAGCTCTATCCCAATCCCAACTTCACTAATTCAGCCGGGCAAAACTGGACCGCTCTGCAAGGCCGTCTGGATAACACCGACGAGAAAAACTTCCGCGTCGATCACAATTTCAACGACAACAACCGGCTGATGTTTCGCTACACTCCGGAATACCGCGTGTCCCGCTACAAGGAAGGCCCGGGCTTCGCCATCTTCACCCGCGAAGATCAAACGCCCGCTCAGAATATGACCGCGAATTTCACATCGGCCATCCGTCCCACTTTGTTGAACGACTTCAATTGGGTCCGGTCCCACAATCGCATTAAGCAGTTTCCCGCCGACGTTAGCCCTTCTTCGACAGGCATCAGCATTCCGCAACTGTTCATCGACGACGCAACCACCTATCCCCTTACCAGCCTCAACCTCACTAAGGTTCCAGACCGCATTCCCACCATCAGCTCCATAGTCGGTTACGCGCCCTTGAATAACGCCACGCCCTGGAGCAACTATCAGACGATCTATGAGTTCAAGGACAACTTGACCTGGATCAAGAACAAACACACGTTCAAGACCGGCTTCAACTACTCGTACGAAATCAAATTCGAACCCACCAACACCAACGTCTTCGGCGACTTCAATTTTGATGGGCGCGCTACCGGACCCTCAGGCGGACTAGGCGACGCGTTTGCCGATCTGCTACTCGGAAAAGCTTCCGCCTACAGCGAAACCAACACCGTCGCCTTCAACGACAATCGCCGCAATGCCTTTGAAATGTACGTGGACGATTCCTGGAAAATATCCAAACGCCTTACGCTCAACATCGGTGTCCGCTATTCCATTTTCCCGCCGGCACATGAACCGAACAACCGCTTCCGCGTCTTGATCCCGTCGCTCTACAACGCATCGAAGGCAGTCGCGGTCGATTCCGCCGGTCACATTGCCCGCGGAGTGGGCGACCGCTTCAACGGCCTGGCGGACCCCACCAACTACTGGAAGAATTCCAAGACCAACTTCGCTCCGCGCTTCTCTTTCGCCTACGATGTGTTCGGCAACGGTAAGACTGCGGTCCGCGGCGGCTACGGCATCTTCTACTCCCGCGAAATCCTGGGCGCGTTCATTCTGATGTCAGGCAATCCGCCGTTCTCGGAATTGTTGCAGGTCACCAACACTTCGCTCTCGAACCCAGGTGGCGGAACCACCCGGAATTTCGATCTGCCAATCACGCTCGGGAACATCGATACGAACCAGCTAACCCCCTACACCCAGCAGTATAATTTCAACATCCAGCACGCCCTCGGCAGCACCATG
>JANXXV010000840.1 GCA_025350445.1 Bryobacteraceae bacterium
TTGTCGGCAAGGAACGTATCCACATCCTGCGGCGCCGGCGGCAGGCCGATCAGGTCGAACGTTGCGCGGCGAATGAGAGCAAGCTTGGAAGCCCGCGCCGATGGCGTGAGTTTCTTTTCGTCGAGCTTTTGGAGAATGAAGGCGTCGATGGCGTTTCGCTTCCAGGTTTCCAGGCGCGCCTGCGGGGGCGTCGGATTCCTGATCGGCTGGAACGACCAGAACGCGCGCTGTTGCGGCGTGATCTGGTAGCCGGGCCCGCCGGTAGTGACGGGTGTCGAGGACGTTGGCCAGACGGCGCCGGCGCTCACCCACTTTGAAAGGTCGCGATGTCGGTTTCTTCGAGCTTATCGCCCGGCGGCATCTTGATCCGCGGATGACTATAGTTGGTGGCCTGGATCAGTAAGCTCTGTTCCGGGCTGCCGGGCACGACCGCAGGACCGGACTTGCCGCCTTTGAGAATGGCCTCCCGCGAATCGAGCCGGAGCCCTCCGCTTTGCGCGCCAGTGTGGCACGTGTAGCAGTTATTCGCCAGAATCGGGCGCACCTTGGACTCGAAGAATTGTTCACCGTCGGTTTGACCTTTTAGCAGCGGGGCCAGCGCAATGGCTGACAACAGGCAAAGGGTCACGGAAACTTTGGGATAAAAATTGAGCTGAAACATAATTTCAAAAAACTCGGATGCGCTCATTGCGCGCTGGTTGCACAAAGACACTACCTTGACAATCATGCCGGCGCGTGTGAACAACTTTGAGACAGTCAGTTGCATAATTTATTGAGTATTATTATCTGAGTCTGGCGGTTTGTTGATCCAGACTCTAAGCGGCGGCTGGGCTTGGATGGGCGGTTTGCGGACAAAGCGTTCCGGATGAGCCTGGTAGGCGGCATCGAGCACGATTTGCCGTTGTGCGACGACCTTGGGGGCCAAGCCGAAGTGCACCATGGCGGGGGTCAATAAAGCGAGCCCGGAATGGCGGTGTTGATCGTTGTACCAGGCAAAGAAGGAGCGCCCCAAGGCGCGGCTATCCTGGATACAACCAAACCGGTCGGAGAACTCAGGCCGATACTTCATGGTGCGGAACTGGCTCTCCGAATACGGATTGTCGTCAGAGACATGGGGGCGGCTATGCGTCTTAGTCACACCGAGATCGGCCAGCAGAAAGGCCACCGGTTTGGAAGTCATCACCGCGCCGCGATCGGCATGGATCGTGAGTTGATCTGGAACAATCCCCTGCTTGGCAATGGTTTCGGCGATAAGCTGCTGCGCCAATGCGGCCGTTTCCCGATGCGCCACCATCCAGCCGACGGCGTAGCGGCTGAAAACATCCAGGATGACGTAGAAATAGAAGTAGGTCCATTTGGCGGGTCCCATCAGTTTGGTGATGTCCCAACTCCAGAGCTGGTTAGGCGCAGTGGCCAATAGTTCGTGCTTGGTGTAGGCCGGGTGGGTGAGTTGATCCCGGCGTTCCCGCGATTCCCCCTCGACCGCCAGCAGCCGGTACATAGTGCGGATGGAGCACGGGTAAGTGCCTTCATCCAATAACGTGGCACAGATGGCCGCGGGAGAGCAGTTCTGAAACCGCTCCTCATGCAGATACGCCAGAGCGGTTTGGCGCTCGCTGGCCATCAAGGCCCGCGGCACTTTCCGGCGAGGCGTCACCGTCACGATGCGCGGTAACCGCTTGCGGTAGTAGGAGGCGCGGGACAGCTTGAGCGCCTTGCAAGCAGCCATGGCGCCGACCAGCGGAGAGAGTTCGGCCAGTGCTCCCATGAAAGCAATTCCTCGCCCGTCGGCGTCCGCAGGGGCAGGCCCAACAGAGTAGCCAGTTTTTTTTGGACATCAATGATAATCTCGGCTTTGCGCAAACGCTCCGCGAGCCGGACATTGGCATGTTGCAGTTTGGCGTTTTCGGCCGCCAAGGGAGACTGCTTGGATTTAGGGCCGCGCTTGTGCGGGGACATCGCTTCGGTGATGCCGGCGGCACGCTCTTTGCGCCAGGTGGCTAACAGGGATGAGTACAAGCCCTCCCGGCGCAGGAGCGCGCCGATCTGACCGGGCTGTTGGGCGGCATCAGCGGCGGTAAGAATGCGTTCTTTATAGCCGGCGGTAAAAGTGCACCGCTTGGCTTTGGCGACCACTTCCGGGCTTGGCCGCGGCCCGCCGAAGGTGCGGTCGTTTCCTGTCCCTCCACTGCGCTCCGTCTCGCTTCGCTCGCCTCCGCTCCGTTCCCGGACAGGAAACGACGCGGGGCTGAGACCGTTCAACTCTAATTTGATCATGCTGATCTTCCTTCCGCCCTGCTCTTTAATTGTCCAAGACTTTTGTGTCTCACTCATGTTGGCACAGAGGGGTCCTCGCATAAAGCAATCCAGGACCGGGTGATAGAGATCCGGGGTCATAATGCCGGGCCGGTTTGTGGCGAGCCGAATCTGCTGCTGGTGATGCCAACGTTCGGTCAACTCGCGAGCGGTGTTAAACCAGTTCAGAGACGTCTCTTCCCCTGCCCAGCTAACAGCGAAGGCGGCAGGAGCGAACGGGTGGAGAGACTCGTGAAAACAGGCGCTCTCTTTACAGGCAATTTCCATCATCCCGATCAGGACGCGCGGGCTCAGGCGCCGGTAAACAGTCACGCCTTCGCTATTCATCCGGTTCACCAACGCGATTAGATCATGCGGCGAACGGATATTTGCGGGTTCCACGTAACAGGCGTCCCGAACCATGGAGAGTTTGCGCAGCACGGTGTCCAGCAGGTGCGCTGCAACGTCGCGGACCTGCCATAACGGCGCGATTGTTGGAAGGTCCCATTCATGCGGTGTTAGTGAATGCAACAGGCCGATCAGCTCATCGTCCACTTTGCGTAGCAGGTGCGCACAGAGGATGGGGTCGAGGCTACTCATGCCCGTTGCCTTACATTAGCAGGGCCGGGTTGGAGCTTGTCAGGTTTATCAATATTCGTCGTCGCCAAACAAGCCGGACCTGGGCGTCCGGCCCGGTCCGGGGAATCGTCTTCCAGGGTTGAGCGGCTAAAACAGAAGCTTCACGCCTAATTGGGCTTGGCGCGGATCGCCTAGGCCGCTGGTGAGACTGCCGTCGAAATTGAACAGCAGATTCCCATTCTGCGGCTGCTTCAGGTTCTTGCTGTTAAAGACGTTGAAGGTGTCGATTGCCCCTTCCAGACTAAAACGCTCCTTGATTTTCCAGCGTTTTGAGACACGGAAATCAAGCGATGTGTAGGCGTTGTCCTTTCGCGCCGTGTTGCGGTTGACGACGCTGCCGTTGGGCAGTAACACGGAGTGATTCGAGCCGTCGATGGAAGTGGGTTGTGGAGAATGAGCGGCGAAGCGGGGCGAGAACTCGATACCCCATGGCGCGACATATTGGCCGAATAAATTGAAACGGTGGCGCTCGTCACGGGACGAGTAACTGTACTCAGGTTTGAAATTATTTGCGACGCGGTAGTAGTAATTGAAGGGATCGCGTTCCTGGTCGTCGTCTGAGTAATCGGTGGAGAGCTGATAATTCCACTGAAACTGAAAGCGCTTGGAAAACTTCTTGGTCATGCCGGCGGTCCAACCACGGAACAGAGACTTGGCGGAAGACTCGACGACGGTGAGATCTCCGGTGCCATTCTTCCCATCCACTCCGAGTCCGGTTGACCAGGGCGAACCGAAGACGGCGTCGTTGCGGTTGACGAAGCGGGTGATGTGGACGCCTTTCGCGTAGTTGAAGGCCGTATAGATCTTGAGATCCGTGCTGAGCGCCTGCTCGAAAGTTGCGGACCAGGAGATTGTCCGTGGATTGCGATAATTGCGATCAAAGACGTAG
>JANXXV010000881.1 GCA_025350445.1 Bryobacteraceae bacterium
CAAAGGCTGCTCCGCCGGACTAAGCGATGATAGAAGGATGCGCGCACTAGCTCTCTTTCTTCTTGCGTTTCCAGTCATTGCCGCTAGTGAGATTTCCGACGCGCAGGCGGCGCTTGATCGAATTTCCGCGCAATCGATGCGAGGTCACCTTTCGTTCCTTGCTTCGGATCTGCTGGAAGGGCGCAGCAGTCCGTCGCGAGGGCTTGATATCGCAGCTGAGTACATTGCGGCGCAGTTCCGCCGCATTGGGTTGGAGGAAGCCGGGGACGACGGCTACTTTCAAACGGCAAAGATGGCAACACAGGAACAGTCGAAGCAAGGCTGGCGCATCCGGGTTCATGTTTCCGGGAAGGAATTCAGTCTGAAGGATGAAGAAGTCGCGGGTAGCGCAGCGAAAGCGGTTGAGCTTTCTTCCATCCCCGTTTTCAAGGTGTTGAAGGAAAGCGATATTACGCCGGATCTGGAAAATGCGGTGGCGCTGCTGGATGCCACTAGCAGGAGCTTGCTGCGGAAGGTGCGCGCGGCCAAGCCGGCGGCGATCGTCACAATTTCATCCACAAAGCCGCGTTTTGCGGCTAGGCTTACCGAGGCGGGAGCTGAGCGCTCCACTCTGGTGCAGGTCTATATCAAGAACGAAGAATGGTCCCAGTTGTACGAGTCGCTGCCCGCGGGCCGGACCGGGGCGAAGATCTCGTTATCGGTGCCGGGTCCGGCCGAGACCCCGGCAGTCTTGCGGAATGTAGTGGGTGTACTGCGCGGATCGGACCCGGTGTTTCGGGACACCTACATTTTTCTAACTGCCCACTACGACCATATAGGTATGAAAGCCGACGGAGACGGCGACCGTATTTACAATGGCGCAAACGACGACGGCAGCGGGACGGTTAGCGTGATCGAGATCGCGGCCGCACTCGCTTCGATGGAGCACCGTCCCAAGCGCAGTATCGCGTTCATGGCTCTGTTTGGCGAGGAGAAGGGGCTCCTTGGTTCGCAATATTACGGCAAACACCCCGTCTTCCCGTTCGCAAAAACGGTGGCGGATTTGAATTTGGAGCAACTGGGCCGAACCGATGATCTATCGGGCCCGCAGATTGCCACAGTATCCGTTACCGGGTTGACTTACACGGATCTGGGAAAGACATTGGCCGAAGCCGGCGCTAAAACGGGAATCACGATTCGGGAAGACGAGAAGAAAAGCGACGAATTCTTCGAGCGCAGCGACAATCTGTCTTTTGCGCAAAATGGCGTTCCGGCCCACACCATCGGGGTAGCCTTCGAATTTCCGGACTATCACGAAGTGGGAGATGAATGGCAGAAGATAGACTACACCAACATGGCGAAGGTGGACCGCATGATCGCTACCGCGCTGTTGATGGTGGCAAACAGCCCGGTTGCGCCGAAGTGGAACGCGGAATTGGAGAAGACCGCTCCGTACCGCAAAGCTATTCGCCCCTGAGCACTTCCAGCGGTTTTTGCCCCAGAATGCGGAAACTGGCGAGCCATCCAGCCGCCGCCGCAATCAAAGCCGTCAGCGCGATGGCGACCAGAATCGGCAGCGGGTTAAATCGATAGTCCACCTTGATCAACTGCTTCATCACCACCATGGAGAAAGCGATGGCAAGCAGGCTGCCCATCAATCCCGCAACCGTCCCCAGGATCAGAAATTCAGCGGAAAAGATTCGGGCGATGCGGCCCCTGGTAGCGCCGAGCGTTTTGAAAATCACCACTTCGCGAACGCGCCGGAATCGCGTCCCGGCCACGCTGGACGCGAGAATCGTCGCGCCCGCCAGAATCGCGAATAGCGAAATGAAGCGGATCACAAAGGCCACTTGATTCACCACCTCCTGCACGCGCTCGATCACGTCGGCCATGTTGAGCACAGTCACCGTGGGGAACTGCTCGTAGGCGGTTCTCTGCAGGGCGGCAACCGAGTCCGGCTTCATTCGGACCGCTCCGTAAAACACGGTAGGAAGACCTTGCAGCGTTTGCGGAGTGAAGATGAAATCGATGCGGGAACTAATGCGGTGTGGATCGATGCGGTGAATGCTGGTGACCGTGGCATGCAGCGGCTTTCCGAACGCCAGAAATTCAATCTTCGAACCGATGTGCAGATTGAGTCCGCGCGCGATCCAGTCCGTCACTGACACCATGTCGTCACCAGGTTTGGGGTTCTTCCACCATGCACCTTGAGTGATGGTCATGCCGTCCGGCAAGGCCTGGGATGAAGTAAGAATCCGGCGGCCTCCGAAGCGCCGCGGCTTTCCGTTCACCTGGTAATTCTCAAGCAGTACGCCATCGATTGAGATCATGCGAGAGGACACAGTGGCCAGCAGTTCCGGAGGTTTTTCAAGGCCCGGCTGCTTGCTGAGCATCGCGGCGATCAGCGGCTTCTGCTCTTCTGTAATATCGAGCAGAAACACATTCGACATGCCGGGCGGTGCACTGGCGGTGATCTCGGTCAGCATGGAGTGCTGCACCAGATAAACGGTGAGCGTGAACATTACGCCGATTCCCAGCGAAGTGAGAATGGATTCCGCCTGGGTGCCCGGGCGATAAAGATTCGCGATGCCGTGCCGCAGCGTAGACGGCAACTTCCACGGCGTG
>JANXXV010000907.1 GCA_025350445.1 Bryobacteraceae bacterium
GGGCACACCAGGTAGCTCATATTCTCCACGATGCCGAGGATCGGCACCTTGACCTGGGTGAACATGTGCACAGCCTTTCGCGCATCTTCGAGCGAAACATCGGAAGGCGTCGTCACCACCACGGCTCCCGTGACCGGCGTCGTTTGAATCAATGTCAACTGCACATCGCCCGTACCTGGCGGCAGATCGATCACCAGATAATCCAGATCGCCCCAGTCCACACCGCGCAAGAATTGTTGGATCACGCTGTTCAACATCGGGCCGCGCCACACCAGCGGCTTGTCGCCGGGGTTCAGAAAGCCCATAGACATCAGCTTCAGCCCATACTGTTCCAGCGGGCGGATGCGCTCGCCGGCAGCTTGCGGCTGGTCGCGAATCCCCATCATCAGCGGGACGTTCGGTCCATATACATCGGCGTCGAGCAACCCGGTCTTGAAGCCGAGATGAGCCAGCGCCAGCGCCAGATTGACGGCAACGGTGGTCTTGCCTACTCCGCCCTTACCGGAACCGACTGCGATCAGATTACGAACTCCGGGGATTGGCAGCTTCGGCTGCTCACCACCCATGTTAGGACCCATGGATCGATGGTAACACCGGGCTATCTCGGCGCCGCGAAATAGTCCCACTGCCGCTGCGCGTGTTCATTGAGCATTGGCAGATCCGCTTCCAACACATAGCCTTCCTGAGCCAGCGATTTGCCTGCGGCGGCAATTTTGCCGAGGTAATCCTGTTTGTCGCGGTAGCGTTCTTCCAGCGACGGCCGCGGGTCCTTGGATTTCAATCTCTCGGTCTTCGTCTGAGCGAACGGTACGAATGAACCAATAAACGCGATCATCTCATTGGGCGCACCCAGATTGGGGGCACGCTGATTCCAGCCGGTATACGTACCGAGTGGAACCTGCACTTCGGGTAGCCGGATGCCGGCGATTTCGTTGCCGTCCGCATCCACCTGCGGCACCATCACCGGGAAGGGCTTGCCAAGCGCCGGCGGTTCGACGGCGGCAACTCCGGTGGTTCGAAACTCAGGGCCGAAATCCAGATGATAGGCGCCGTGGGCCCGATACGGAACTTCGATGCCGATCTTCGGGAACGCCAATTGGTTCAGCGGCACCAACTGTTTATTGGCTATCAGAGGATAGCGTGATGGCGGAGGCTCCTTGTTGTCCTTCACCCACGCCTGCAGGGCGGCCAGCAGTCCGCGCATTTGATAGCGGTAATCCAGCGGATCGCTCAGATTGCGCGTGTTGGTGCGTTTCGGCGGGAACGAGCCCGGGCCGTGCTGCGCGGCGGTGTTGTAGTAAACGCGCGTATCCTTGCCCAGCGGCGCGTCCGCTTTTCCGTCGGGCGTGATGTGGATTAATGCAGCCGCGCGCCCCCAGTATTCGAAGGAACCGTTGCTGAGGAAAAGCTTGGGGACTACGTTCGCCGCGGTGGCGCGCGCGAGAATGCCGTCAGTCACGCCGTTGTCTGTCTCATCCAGATCGGTGAACGGGAACATGTCCACGGGGTAGAAAAAATTGGTGAACGGCTGGCCGTCGCGGGATGGCTGCGCGAAGCGTTGGTTGAAGGCGCCGCGGCCGGCGCCGCCGACGTGCGGCCAGAGGGCATCGAAGGTGCGCCGGTTCTTCTCGTCCGCATTGAAGCCGTCGTAAAGGAACGTTCGCAGGAAGCGTCCGCTTTGCGATGTTCCGAATCCGATGGCGCGCTTGATGAACCGGTGTTGATCGGCCAGCAGCGTATCGACGGCGCCGTATTTCAAGAACGAAATCAGGTCGCGAATTCCTGCCGGGCCCAGGCCGGCGATGGGCGAATCCTGTGACTTGTAAACCAGCTCGTAGACCTTGCCGAGTTCGAAACCATTCGGCACGGAGAGATGGGTGGAGTCGGTGAAGTTCCATTTGTCACGGGCAACCACGCGGCGGGCGCCTTCGTTGGTATCGCGCACGGTGAGTTGAATGGTGGGGTCGTTCCTGTCCATGACCGGAAAGGCGGCGTGGATGCGGTCGGCCAGCAGCCAACTGTCGGCCTTGTGATCGGGCACGAACTCGGCACGGACCAGGCCGGGTACATTCTTCGCCACCGGGACATAGTTGCGCATGAGTTGGGGCGATGCTATTACATCGAACTGCCACCCCAGCCACACCAGCGTGTAGCCTTCCTGCAGCAACAGCCGATCCCCTAACTCCTCTTCCGAGCGCGGATCGGTGGATGCCTTGGCGCGGTTGAACATGCTCAACATGCCTTTGCCGCCACGGTTTGAAACTTCAAACAGCACGGTGCCGTTGCCCTTGGCGGGGTCGCGCGGCTTTAAGACGTAGAGGTCGGCCGAGAACTCCACCATGCCGTCCGCGTTCGTCGGCGCCCGATCGATATCGCGAATGATACGGTTGGCGGGCAGCTTCGGGTCAACCACGAAATACGCCTTGCCAATGATGCGCTCATAGGGGCCGGCGCTGCCAAACGAAGCGCCGCCGAGCACGTCCGACCGTTCGCCGGCGTCAATGTGATGGAGGGCAGCGTGGCATACGCCGCTGCCGAGGAGTCCGGCGAGAAGCCAAAGTTTCCGCATGCACTTATTAGATTGCGTTCGCTAGGCGAGAGTCAAATTCGCGCGCGCGGCCAGCGTGAAGTCCGCGAAGTCCCGGCGCTCGAATTTTGGGAATGCGGCCGCGCCGATCATGGCGGCGTTGTCCGTGGAGAGGCCGGGTGTAGGGAACAACGTGCGGGCGGGGAGGCGGTGCTTTCGCGCGGTGGCACGGAGGCCTTCATTGCAGGCTACGCCTCCCGAGACGATGATGGTCCGGGCGCCTATCTCTAGCGCGCTGGATTCCATTCGTTTCATCAGCTCGGTGATGACGGTCTTTTGAAACGACGCGAGCAGATCGAGCGTGGTCCGCGGCGTCAAGGCCAGCCATTGTTCCACCGATGGGGTTCCACATTCGCGGAACAGCGCTTTGCGTTGCTGGATCTCGGCGTCCATGTCGCGGGCTTCGTACCAACGGAGCACCGCTGTTTTCAGCCCGCTGAAACTGAAATCCGTGGCGTTGCCTTTCATCTTCGTGATGGTGAACCGGACCGCGCCGGGATTTCCAAACGGAGCTAGTTTGTCGATCACCGGGCCGCCGGGATAGCCGAAGCCAAGCAGCTTGGCGACCTTGTCGAAGGCTTCGCCCGCGGCATCGTCGCGCGTTTTGCCGAGCAGCCGGTAGCGGAAGCGTTCCAGCACTTCAAACAGATGCGTATGGCCGCCGCTGACCACTAGCGCGAGTGCCGGAAATTCCACCGGTTCGCCGCTCTGGCGCGCCTCAAGCACCACCGCGTGAATATGGCCCTCGATATGGTTTACACCGATCAGGGGCAGGGCGCGCGCAAAGCACAGCGCCTTCGCGTAGGTGATGCCGACTAGAAGCGATCCAACGAGCCCTGGGCCCTCTGTCACTGCGATTGCGCTTAGCTCTGTCATGCCCGTTCCCGCTTGTTCCAGAGCCTCCCGGACTACCGGAACGATGGCGCGCAGATGCTCCCGCGAGGCGAGTTCCGGCACCACGCCGCCGTATTTACCATGGGTGGAAAGTTGCGACGCGACTATTGACGAAAGCACGCGGGCGCCATCTTCCACTACAGCGGCCGCAGTCTCATCACACGACGACTCGATTGCCAAAATGCGCATTGTCAGGGGGTACGTTGCTATTCTAACTGCTGCGTGCGTGTTGATGAGTTTGACTACCATTTACCGGAAGAACTGATTGCCCAACAACCCTTGGCGGACCGGGCCGCTTCGCGAATGCTGGTGCTTTATCGGAAGGAACAGCGCTGGGAGGACCGCGAGTTCCGCGACTTTCCGCAATGGATTCGCCCGGACGATTGCCTGATTCTGAATGACACGCGGGTCTTTCCTTCGCGGTTGTACGGCCATCGCACATCGGGGACGGCGGCGGTGGAAGTGTTTCTGCTGCGGCCGCTGAGTGAGGACCGAATGACGTGGGAGGCGCTGGTGCGTCCGGGCCGAAAAGTGCCGGTAGGCGAGAAGATTCGATTTGCGGAATCGCTGGAGGCGGAAGTTCTGACCCGCGGCGATCACGGACAGCGCACGCTTCGATTCTCCGGTGCCGGCGATATTTACGGGGCGCTCGCCAGGATCGGGCACGTGCCGCTGCCGCCGTACATCCGCCGTCCAGACACGCAGGACGACCGGGAGCGCTACCAGACCGTATTCGCGCGCGAGATTGGTTCCGTGGCCGCGCCTACCGCCGGCCTGCATTTTACGCCCGGGATCCTGACGCAGTGCGAACAGGCCGGCGCGGCAGTGGCGCATGTCACGCTGCATGTCGGTCTGGGGACGTTTCAACCGCTGGCCGCGGAAGAATTGAGCGACGTCCATCTGCACTCCGAGCAGTTTGAGGTTACGGTGGAAAGCCTCGCGCGAGTTGAGAAGGCCCGGCGCCGGATCGCCGTGGGAACCACCAGCGTGCGGGCCATTGAGAGTGCCGCGAAGTGCGGAGCGGGAACCGGGGAAACAGACATCTTCATCTCTCCGGGTTACGAATTCCAATACATAGACGCGTTGCTGACCAACTTCCATTTGCCGAAATCGAGCCTGTTAATGCTGGTTTGCGCGCTGGCGGGGAAGGACTTCACGATGGCGGCCTACGCGCACGCGGTGAAGCAGCGTTATCGCTTTTTCTCGTACGGAGACTGTATGCTGGTGATTTAGCGCGGCGGCTCTAGTGTAGTGTCCAAGAAATAGCTGGACAGATCGAATACTGCGGTTCCGCGCAAAATCTGCGTTAACCGGCGTCGATCGGGAGCTAATACCGGGCGGCGCATAATTATTGGCCGCGGATGGACGCCGATAAACGCGGATTTTGGGGTGAGCCCCTCGGGTGAGATACGACTTGGCCTGTCCAGCTATTTCTTGGATACTACACTAGTGTCCTGTCCCCCGGAAGAGTCGACGACGGGCGAGCGCGCAGACAAGGTGTCTGCCCCACCTTCCGCCCGGTAGCATGTTGTAAAGAATTAGCCGGAACAGCACTCTAGTCCGACAATGCGGCGACGATCACCGGCGTGGACGTAGGCGCCGCCGAGCCCGCTTCCGGCTCCAGCGTGACCGCGACGGCCCCGAGATTGGCCACATCTACCGGACCGGCGGAAACATACATGGCAGCGCCCCGTGCATCGGATTGAAACAGGCCGGACGGCTTCGGCGATCCACCTTTCGGAATCACCCACAACTCATAAGTCTTGCCGGCGGGGGCTTGCGGCAGATTGCTGGCCAGCAGCATTACGCCGTGCTTTGCATTTACCAACACGCGGCCTTGCGGCGGCACGGGAGCGCTGTTTCCGAAGACGATCTGGCGCGTCTCGGGTTCGTTCAAAATCGCGAGCGTTCGCAGTGCTTCGGCGGTGTACGTGGTCTTCCGGCTGTTCTCGAAGCCGAGCCATATCACCGAAACTGCCAACGCCGCCATCGCCGTGGCCCAGATGGCGCGCCATCCCCAATTCGCCGATTGGACGCCCACCGAAGACAGCACCCGCTTGCGGAGTCCGCGCGGCACTTGCACGTCCGGCGCGAGTTGCATGATCATCAAGTTAGTCAGCAGCGCTTTGCCTATCCCGGCACGGCAATGAGCGCAACCTTGACGCAAGTGATTCTCGATTTCCCATCGTTCCGGGACTTCTGAGAGGCCAAGAGCATGCAGTTCGTATTCGTCCTTTAATTGCTCACAGGTCATATGGCTAAGGCCTCGCCTAAATCTTCGCGCAGCGCCTTTAGTGCGCCGCGCACCCATGTCTTAATGGTCCCGAGCGGCTGCTTCATGCGGTCCGCCATTTCGCTTTGGGACAACCCTTCGTAATACGCTAGCTCGATAACCAGCCTCTGGTTCGGGGTCAGTTTCTCAAAAGAGGTCTTCAGCCGCCGCGCGCGGTCGGAATTTAGCACCTCGGTCTCCAGGTTCGAGAACAGCGACGGGTGTTCGTTCGCATCGAGCTCGAAAGCATTTTGCGCCATGCGTCCGTCCACCGAACGAAGATAGTCGATCGCCCGATTGCGCGCCACGGTCAACACCCACGGACCCAGTGCTCCCTTTTCATGATCGAAGGCTTGCATCCGGTTCCACACGCGGAGAAACGTCTCTTGAACCAAGTCTTCGGCTGTGCCCGTGTCGCGGACAATACGATAGATCAACACGTAGGTGACGCGGCCGTAGCGGTCATACAAATCGGCCATTGCCTGCGGCTCGCGGCGTTTCAGGCGTTCCGCTAAGTCGCGGTCCCCTTCTGCGTGAATCGCCGCGAACAGAAGCGGAAAAAAGAACATATCAGGCGGTTAGATTCTTAATCACCGCGCCGCTGGTGATTGTGGGCCGTTCCGCGCGCCCGTTTCTTGTATACGTCAGCCGTTCATGGTCCAGGCCCAGCAGATCCAAGATCGATGCGTGGATATCGTGAACGTGATAGCGTTCGCCCACGCCGCGCAGGCCGATCTCGTCTGTTTCACCGATGTACTGTCCGCCCTTCACGCCGCCGCCGGCCATCCACATGGTGAAGCCCCACGGATTATGATCGCGCCCCGTCCCTTTCTCGTTGAAGGGCGTGCGTCCAAATTCTCCACCCCACACCACCAGCGTGTCTTTCAACATGCCTCGCGATTTCAGATCGGCCAGCAGTCCGGCGATCGGCTTGTCAGACGCGCGGCACCACTTGCTGTGGTTGCCTTCGATGTTATTGTGCGCATCCCATCCGCTGCCCGATCCGCAATAGAGCTCCACAAACCGGACACCACGCTCAACCAGCCGCCGCGCCATCAGGCAGTTCTTTCCGTACGCAGCGGTTTCGGGATCGTCGATACCGTACATCTTCCTGGTGGCGGCGGATTCACTATTCAGATCGACCGCTTCGGGAGCGGCGGATTGCATCTGGTAGGCCAGTTCGTAGGATCTGACGCGCGCGTCCAATTCCGAATCGTCGGAGCGCTGCTGGTCGTAGCGCTGATTCAGTTCTCTCAGGAACGCGAGCTTGCCGCGCTGCTCTTCGTCGGATATTCCGTTCGGCGCCTTGAGGTGCAGAATCGGAGTGTCGCCCTGGCGGAATTGGGTGCCCTGGAAACTGGCCGGAAGGAACCCCGAGCTCCAAATCTTGGTACCGCCGACGGGCTCCTTATCATCCAGAAGAACCACGAACGATGGCAAATTCCGGTTGGCGCTTCCCAGGCCATAGGTGAGCCAGGCGCCCATTGACGGCCTTCCCGCCAGAATGTCGCCGGTGTTCATTTGCGACACAGAGCCAACGTGATTCAGACCGTCGGCCCAGCAGGAGCGGATGACAGCCAGATCGTCCACATGTTCCGCAATATTCGGATACCAATCGGAAACCCAAAGCCCGCTCTGCCCATGCTGCTTGAAAGTGCGCTGGGACGCCATCAGCGTATTGTTCGCCGTCCCCATCGCCGTAATCACCTTGCCAAACGACGCAGGCATTGGCTGTCCGTTCAATTCCGTCAGTTTCGGTTTCGGATCGAACAGATCGACGTGGCTGGGTCCGCCTTCCATGAAGAGCCAGATGATGGACTTGGCTTTCGGCGCATGGTGCGGCTGCTTGGGCGCCATTGGATCCACTGGAGCGGACGCTGCCAGAGCGCGGTCCTGCTGCAACAGGTTTGCCAGTGCGATACCCGCCAGTCCGCTGCCCGCCTGCGTGAAGAATTGCCGCCGCGACTGCACGCGCCAATGGTGAGAAAGTCTATCCAGCATCGTGCACCTCAATCCAAATACAGAAACTCATTCGAGTTGTACAGCATGTGGCACAAATCCACCAGTGCCGCCGCATGAACCGGAATCACTCCATCGGGCAGGTCGCGAGGCACATTCAACTTCTGATTCAGCTTCGCCTGCTCCGCCAGAATGTGGATCTGCTTTCGCAGAAATGCCAGTGCCGCCGTTCGCTCCTCTTCAGTGGGGGTGCGCGAGTATGCCAGTTTATAGGCGCGATCCACTTGCGCCTCCTGGGTCATTCCGCCGTCGTTCAATACGCGCCCCGCGAAGGCTTTCGCCCAATCCACCACCAATTCGTTATTCAACAATTCCAAGGACTGGCTTGGAGTAACCGTCTGCGTCCGCCGGGAACACGTCTCGTTCGTGTCCGGCATGTCGAACGCCTCAAACATCGGGTAGCGCGTGTTTCGCCTTACAAATACGTAAACGCTTCTACGGGTGCGTTCGGATTCATCTTCGTTCGCTTTCCATCCACCACGGGTGACTACGCCTTCAGGGAGGGGCGGGAACACGCCGGGTCCACCCATCTTGGTGTTCAAGATTCCACTTGTGTACAGCATGGAATCGCGAATCGATTCGCCCTCCATGCGGCGGCGGTTGAATCGCCACATCAGTTTGTTGTCGGGATCGGCCTCGGCGGCAGACTTCTGGAAACCGGAGGAAAGCTGGTAGGTGCTGGAAAGCATGATCTGCTTGTGAAGCTTCTTAATGCTCCAGCCGCCTTCGACAAAATTCGCGGTAAGGTAATCCAGCAGTTGCGGATTTACGGGACGCTCGCCCATCACGCCGAAATCGCTGGGCGTCCCTGCGATGCCACGGCCGAAGTGAAGGTGCCAAACGCGATTCACGATCACCCGCGTGCTGAGCGGGTTTTGCGGATCGGCCAGCCAGTTGGCCAATACGGTGCGCCGTCCGGTCGATTTCATTCCAGCAGGCGGTACAGCCTTCGCATCGGAAGGATCGAGGATTGACAGGAAACCCGGCTGCACTTCGTCTGTAGGCGCGTCCCAAGCACCGCTGCGCAGGACGAACGTCTTTGGACTCTCGGTTCCATTATCAATCATCGCCTGGGCTATGGGCTTCGTTACCGGTTTGATCGAATCGAACTTGGCCAGCTCCGTTTGCAATTCCGCATATTTCTTGGCAGGGTCGCCGCGCAGTTTCTTGGCGGCGTCCTCATCAGTCAATGTAAGAGTCCACTTCGATTTGTGAACCATCTGCCACTGGAAGGGAGTTCGGGCATCCGGGGCAGTGTTAATCGCCATCTGTATCTCTTCGGGGAACTTGTCGTAGTTTTCCTTGTAAACGGAGGCGATGCCCGGCTCCACCAGTTTGTGCATGTCGGCGCGCACGGTCTTGGTCTTGGCGTCCCACGCCTCGTATTGCGTTTCCCATGTCTTGCGGTCTTCGGGCTTCAACAGCGCCGCCTGATCCTCAATGCGCGTGTTTGCGAAGAACGCTTGCAGCCGGTAATAATCCTTGTGCAGAATCGGATCGAATTTGTGGTCGTGGCAGCGGGCGCAGCCGTAGGTCATGCCAAGAAACGTGGCGCCTACGGTGTCGGTCACATCGTTCAGCAATTCCTGCCGGCGCTGCATCACATTGCGCGCATTGCTCTCATCCGGAAAATGGCGATTGAAGCCGGTGGCTACCAGG
>JANXXV010000939.1 GCA_025350445.1 Bryobacteraceae bacterium
AGCTGGTGGTCCACGCTGATCGCGGCCATCGCCATTCCGACGTCGATCATCTCCACCTACACGCTGATGAGCCTGATGGGCTTCACGCTGGATCAGATCACCATGCTGGCGCTGGTGTTGATGGTGGGCATCGTGATCGACGACGCCATTGTGGTGCTGGAAAACATCTTCCGCTTCGCCGAGGAGAAAGGCCTGGGTCCGGTGGAGGCTGCCATTCAGGGAACCCGCGATATCGGCCTGGCCGTGCTTTCGACGACGCTGAGCCTGGTGATCATCTTCATCCCGGTGGCGCTGATGAGCGGCATCGTTGGAAAATTCATGTCGAGCTTCGGATACACGGCCGCGTTTGCCATCATGGTTTCGCTGCTGGTCAGCTTCACACTCACGCCGATGCTGTGCGCGCGGTTCCTGAAGCCGGAAGTGAAGAAAGACGGGCAATCGACCAAGGAAGCGGGGTTCTTCCGTCATATTTCCAAGCCGTATCGGGCCATGCTGGCGTGGTCTATGTCGCACCGCTGGGTCATCGCCGGGGTGTCGGTCCTGGTTCTTATCAGCATCGTGCCCTTGTTCAAGATGACCGGTGTGGGCTTCCTTCCCACAGACGATCAGGGCGAGTTCGAAGTGATTGTCCGTATGCCGGCCGGATCTTCGCTGTCGGGTTCGGAGTCGGTAATGAAGCAACTGGAAGCGGAGCTGAAGCAGTTGCCTGGTATCCGGAATATCCTCACGACGATCGGCGCCGATGCGCGGAAACAGGTGGACCGGGGATCGATCATCGTGGAATTGACTCCGCTAACGGAGCGCAAGCAATCGCAGAAAGAGCTCATGATTCTGGCGCGCGATCGGATGAAGAAATTCCGCGATCTGACTATCGCCGTGCAATTGCCGGCGCTGATTCAGGGCGGCGGCTCGAATGCGGAATTGCAGTTCTTTGTGCAAGGTCCGGATTTGAAGCAATTGGAAAAGTACGCCGGTGAGATTAAGCGCCGTCTGGCCGAGGTGAAAGGCGTCGCCGATCTTGACAGTTCGTATGAAGCGGGAAAGCCCGAACTTCGCGTGAAGATCAATCGCGACAAGGCGGCGGATCTCAACGTGAGTGTTAGCTCCATCGCGAATGCCCTGCGGACGCTGGTGGGCGGTGACGACCAGGCAACAACTTATCGGGAAGGCGAGGACCGGTACGATGTGCAGCTACGGGTGCGGAAGGAGTTCCGCGATTCTCCGCAGGCACTGGAGCGTCTTTACGTGCCGTCTGGATCGTTGGGTAATGTTTCGGTGGCCAGCGTGGCTTCCTTGGAGCCGGCCGACGGGCCGACGCAGATTGAGCGCTACAATCGCCAGCGGCAAATTCTATTGACGGCTAACCTGGTGGGCGGGCAGTCGCTGAGCAAGGTGTTGCCGGTGCTGGACGAGACCATCGCCACCCTCAACATGCCGCCGGAGTATCGCACGGGACTGGTGGGGCAAAGTAAGGAATTCGGGCGCGCCGCCAAGGGCTACGTGATCGCGTTCATTCTGTCGATTGTATTTATGTACATGGTGTTGGCGGCGCAGTTTGAAAGCTTCATCGACCCGGTAACTATCCTGCTGAGCCTGCCGCTCTCTATCCCGTTTGCGCTGCTGTCGTTGGTGCTGGCGCATGAAAACTTTTCGGTGATCTATACTTCGCTGGGTATTCTGGTCCTCTTCGGAATCGTAAAGAAGAATTCGATTCTGCAGATCGATCACATCAAAAAACTGCGGGCCGAGGGAGAAGACCGGCTGCACGCGATTATGCAAGGTTGCGAAGATCGTCTGCGGCCGATTCTGATGACGACAGCCGCGCTGGTGGCCGGAATGATTCCGCTTGCCTTGGGTGGCGGCGCCGGTTCCGGTTCGCGGCGTACGGTGGCGATTGTGGTCATTGGCGGACAGTCTCTGTGCCTGTTGCTCACGTTGCTGGTGACTCCGGTTGCGTACTCGCTGTTTGACGATATTTCTCATTTCAATTTCCGGGGCCGTCTGAGTGGCCTTTTCGGGCGGCGCAAAGTGCAGGTGGCGGTGGCTTCCACGCTTCCACTCCTGTTGATTCTTCTGATGGCTGGCTCCAGCTCCGTGTGGGCGCAAGCCTCGCCGCCGCGCGTGGGAGTTGGCGGCCAACAACATAAGTTGACGCTGCAGGACGCCATCGAGTTGGCGTTAACCAACAACCTGGAGATTGAGATTGAGAAGACGAACCGGGATACCGCGAAAGAGGCGGTGAAAGCCGCCCGAGGATTCTTCGATCCCGCTTTCCGTTGGGTTCCTCTGTTTGAGAACCGTAACACGCCCACCGGGTCTGTACTGCAGGGCAGCAGCGGGACATTGAACGAGCGCTTTCTCAACCAGAATTTCTATCTGAACCAGAAGCTGCCTGGCTTCGGTACCGCTCTCAATCTGGATTTTGAGAACTCACGGCAAACCAACACAAACCCGTTCTCTTCGTTCAATCCGTTCTTTACTTCGCGAGTGGCATTGGGCGTCAATCAACCGCTGTTGCGCGGTCTTCATACGGATCCGGCCAGGACGGAAATCAACATTCGCAAGAAGCGTGCGGACATATCCGATGTGGAC
>JANXXV010000940.1 GCA_025350445.1 Bryobacteraceae bacterium
TTCCGCTCGAAATTGCGCCAGAGGCATGCGCCAATTACCTCTTGATGCATTACCCTTATTTCTTGTTTCTGTGCCTCGGATACCGTTTCGCCGGCAGGCCAATCCGGCGATCCCTCAAACGTCTTGACCAGAAGCCCCTGCTAGTGTTCTCGGCCTGTTTCCTTATAGTGTCCGGGCTCGGTTTCCTTTTTACCTATGGGCGCGCCGGCGCCTTTTCACCGCCGGTACTCTACGTCACAACTAACTTTAGTAGATTCAACCACCTGTGGCTGCTGATGTTGAGTCTAGTGGTGTTCCTGCCCGACAAGCCATCGCACCGGGTTGTTGCGCTAGCCATCTACACCACCGTGGTGGCGATCAGTATGGCGGTGTTAATTGAAACCAAGATGCGTTTCATGTTGTTGGAGCAATTTGCGTGTTTGTTCATCGTCTATCTCACCAGCACCAGATGGAAGGTCGCGACTCTCCTCAAGCTCGGATCTGGAATAGCTGTTCTTGCCCTGCTGTTCAACATAACAACAGCTATCAAGCGAGACAGCAGTCTTGGAGGGCGATCGATCGCCGAGGAACTTATCTCAACCGCGGATGCCTTCGCAACTCGCGCCGGCAGCTTCCAGGCTGACGGCATTTGCATAGCTTCCCTGGCCACACAAGGTCTATTCCTGGATAAATCGGCTTTAATACTGGCTGAGATCGCCGCCGGCCTTCCTTTTACCGGAATGATCAACAGCCAGTCGTCTGATTCGAAGGTTTCCTTTGACATGGCCTTCCACCGGCAACATTCAAAGAGTTTCAGCGAAGCCAGTATCTTCGTCTCGGGCCTGACTGCTGTCCGATTCGCGTTGGGATTCTGGCTAGTTTGGTTGGCGGCGGTATTGTTTGGATTCCTACATGGATGCCTCGTAGGGCAAGCCGGGAAATTGCAGTGCGGGCACGCGTGGGTAGTCAGCCAGGCGATGCTCTTGACAATTGGGTTAAACGGTCTCTCGAAGAGCGACCTGCTGGGGGTCGTGACCCGGTTTGTCCTCTTTACTATCGCCGTGAAGATATGCCTGCTTCGGCAAACGAGAAATGAGCAGTTGGTGATGAGTATGAAGACTGTCTTTGAGAGCCGCCTTAGCCCAGCCGGAGCTTCGCGCTGACATGGCGACAGCCGTTCCATCCCTTCGACAAGACAGCCGGGACCCCACCCGGATACTCATGATATATCCAGGGCTCGTTCACGAACTACCTCCGATACTGACGTCCGCCATGTGCTTGTCCCGTGATGGTGCCCGCGTCACCATTCTTGCGGCAGGTTGCGCCGGGGAAACAAGACGATTTCTGGCAGCGTCCGGCGTTGACGTGGTGTCGCTGGGAATTGCCGATTACCCTCAATCGAAGATGGGGCGAATGACCTTGTACGCGGGGATGACTCGCAAGTATCTGCAACTGCTTTCGCACTTTAGGCCCGGCGTGTGTTGGTATCACGGAGCCCACGGAATGCGATTCGCAGCACGCTGGTTCCCGGCAGCGGACCGTGTTCGGGTCGCCCACGCGCATGAGTTGTACAAGTCCGGCTCGCCACTCGACAAAACACAGATGAGCGCACTCAGGGCCGCCGATGTGGCTATCACACCAGAGGAAAATCGTGGGTGGATTTTGAAGACGATGTCAGGATCCGCCGCCCGCTTTTTCGTGGTTCCCAACCGCGTGACGGCGGATACGGCGGTGTTGCATTCCGACAGGAGTCATGCGGCCCAACTGTTTCGCAGGTTCGGCGGATCCGGCGCGTGTTCAAGACTTCTCATATATCAGGGTTTGTTTAGCGCGGAGCGTTGTCTGAAAGAGGTTATTGCCGCATTTCAGATAGCGAATATTCCTGCGGCGGGTATTATTCTTCTCGGAGGCGGATCCGATGCGAAGTACTCGTCTGAACTTGCCGGCCTCGCCCGGGCGGATAGCCGAATCGCAATAATCCCGCGCATTCCTGCGCCCCGGCACCTGCGCGTTACTTCTGGTTGCGCCGCTGGGATCGTGCTCTATGCACCAACAGAACTCAATAACATTTACTGCGCGCCGAATAAGATTTACGAGTACGCCCACTTTGGATTGCCTATGATCCTGCCACGGTACCCGGGCATAGAGGCAATCGTCAACCGTTACGGACTCGGCCATGTCTGCGATGCCAACGATCCAAACTCGATTGCAAAAGCAATGCAAGGCGCGCTCGCCGGCGACCCGGCGGACGCCGCCCTCCGCGCGCAACAGTTTCTGACTGGAACTCCCGACCCGAATTCGATGTACGCCGGCATTCACCGCTACATCCGGTCAATTGCCAACAGCGTGCCGAATGTGACCAGAGAGCCGTACGCCGCGTAGCGCAAGGACACACAATGTCTGAAAACATACTTCACGTTTTATGTTCTTTTGAGGAGAAAGACGGCGGCCCGGTCAGGGCCGTGCTCGATCTCTGCGCCCGTTCCCTGAGAAACGGCCAGGAGTGTGAGATCTTGAGCTTCGGTCCGGATCGAGTCAACGACAATCCGTTCCCCTTGGATAAGGTACATTTGCTTCCTGCGTGGCCGTGGTTCCCCTACCAATACGTGCCAACCCTGAGCAGTTGGTTGGAAACTGAGCTCAGCAAGTACAGCGCGGTGGTACTGCATGGGATGTGGCTTTACCCGTTGTGGAAAGTCGCCCAGGCGTGCATGCGTCAGCAGGTCAGGTACGCCTGTTTTCCGCACGGAATGCTGGACCTTTGGCCGGTTCGGGGCCAAGGGTATTTTAAGCGTGCCAAGAAGACCCTGTACTGGCACCTGCGCGAAAAGTCGACATTTCACCACGCCCACAAAACGTTCTTCACAACGCCGCGCGAACTGGATAGAGCGGGGCAAACTTTTGGATTTCCGGGGCACAATTGTTTGCTGATCCCCTATGGCATTGCAGAACCTAAGGAGATGGTTACGGAGCCCGACACGGTATCTCTGAGGCAGCCCGAGCACAGCAAAAGCGCGCTCTTCTTGGGCCGCTTACACCCAAAGAAGAATCCAGACCTGCTCATACGCGCGTGGGCCAAAGCGAAACCGGCAAAAGAATGGCATCTGGTGCTCGCCGGAACCGGAACCGTGGATTACGTGGCACAATTGCGCTCCCTTGTGTCCAGGATGAATCTGGATTCCTCAGTCCACTTTGCAGGACATGTATCCGGAAGAGACAAGCTCTATCTGTTGCAACGCGCTTCCTGGTTTTTGCTTCCGTCCGATCAGGAGAATTTTGGAATTGCCGTCCTTG
>JANXXV010000941.1 GCA_025350445.1 Bryobacteraceae bacterium
CCTGGTACCGGCCGACACGCGATAGCTGTTGTGCCAGTGCCATCTGGGCCGTTGCCGACTGGGGAAAGCGCCGCCCAGCCTGCTGAGCCGCTTCGAGCGCCGCTTCCGTTTCGCCGGTGGCATTCAGCGCTTCCACCAGGATCAAGGGGCCGGACGGGTCTCCGCCGGTTATGGCGCCGGAGGTGCGCAAGACACGAACCGCCTCGGCCGCCGCGCCCATGCGCAAACACGCGGTGGCAAGCAGCGGAGCCACCCTCACATTGGATGGGTCAAGACGCCGGGCGGCCTCCAGCGCGGGGCGGGCTTCGGCATAGCGATGGGAAATCACCGCCGCCAAGCCTAGCGTCAAGTTGGCATCGAGCGACTGAGGGAGCAGCGCGACGGCTCGCGTCAACGGGACGAGGGCCTCGGCAGCGCGGCCCAGGCGTAATAGCCCCAGACCGAAATTGAATTGCGATGCGAAGTGCTTCTCATCGCGGCGGGCGGCGCGTTCAAATGCGTCCAGCGCCTCCGCTTGCAGCCCGGACTTCACCCATAAGAGCCCGACGGCAACGAGGGTCGCGGGATCGGCGTCAGGCCGCTTTGTGATGCGGCGGCCCAGACTGATGGCCTCGTCCGTGCGTCCTTCCTGCGCCGCACGGGTGGCTTCCATCAACGTTTGGACATCGGCGGCGTTCGCACTCTTAAGCCGCGCCCCTGTGGCCAGCGCCTCCCGCGCCACTTCCGCTTGGCCCAATTGCTGGTAAGCTTTGCCGAGCCGGTAGTAGAGACCTCCGTCCCAAGGCGACTGTTGAATGGCTAAACGGAGAGGCTCAATCGCCCGGCGGGGCTGCCCGGCGGCTTGGTAGGCGGTCGCCAGTTGTGCCGCCACATCGTAGTTCGTCTCCCGCGACGTCACCACTGGCTCTAACCAGGTGATCGCCTCTGCCGGACGGTTCTCCATCAAAGCGATGCGCCCAAGGAAGTAGCGCGAGTTGTAAGCAGGTGGCGCCGTCTTGACGATTGAAGTGAATCGCTCCCGTGCCGCTACGAGTTTTCGCTGCCGGAACTGGACGTAGCCGAGACGAAACACCACCTCCGTCTGGGCTCCGCTCTCACGCACGATCAGTTCGAGCATCTGTTCGGCTTCGGGAAAGCGTTCTTGCTCAATCAGCACTTCCGCGGCGGCGGGCGACGGCGGCACTTGCGCCCGCACGACTCCCCCGATGGCCAGTGCCAGGCAGAGGACGAACCGCGTTCGGCTCCGCACATGATCAAGCATCCGCGCCAATTGTACCACCGTCACAAGAAGCAGCCGGCTGCTTCCGGAGTCATGTCGGAGCAAAGTAAAAATGTCGTAGCTGGGTATGTGCTTAACTCAGCTAATTACTAGAACAGCAGCCGAGGTAGGGCGGGCCCCCTGGCCGGCGCGGGACGCCCACGTCCCGCTGCTGGAAGCGGGACGAAAGCCCCAATGCGCCAGCCACACGAAATGCTGCGAGACCGAACCCACTTGAGTTAAGCAAATACCCGGTATGTCCTAAAGAGCACCATTGCGGACGCCCCCCTTTTCCCTCATCTCAGGAGCACCGTTCTCGACAATGGACACAGAGGGAAAGGGAGCTTCCCTCAAGCGTTTCGGCCTTTCCAAAATAGAACATTTCTACTTTGCTGCGACACTGCTTCCGGAGTCATCTTCGCGGCCCCGGCCAAGCCGTGCGAACACACCACGAGGGTTGCTCCTCCACATGAAACCCCGAAACTTTCTGCTTTGGCCCGACACTCAATTGCACAACTCAATTGCACAACTGAATTGCCCCACAGACCCTGAATCGTCCGCCACCTTGCCTTCAAAATCGAAATAATCCACATCGGCGGGAAGCGCGACACGAAGCGCGGGTCCGGACTTGCCACCCTTCGCCGCGCTAAGCCTCGCGCCCGTCCGGCGGCACTTGTCAAGCCCCCCCGTGGTGGTACAGAATACAGGCAGTGGCCAGTCTAGCCGGAATTCTCATCGTCACTCTAGCCGCGCTGGCCCTCGATTCGCCGGGAGCGGGGCTCTACCGGGCGCGCAAATTTCCCGAGGCCGAACGCGAACTTCGGGCTTCGCTGAAGAAGCAACCGCGGAACCCCGGGCTGCGCCTCTTGCTGACGCGGACTTTAATCGAGTTGAATCGCATTCCCGAGGCGCTAGCGGAACTGGACCAATTGCTAGAAACAAGACCGTCCCCGGACACGGAAATGGAGGCTGGCCGGCTCCTCCGGCGTCTGGCGGAACGACGATTCCGGGACCTTAACCACAGCGACGCGGGTCAGGCGGCGGTGAGTGAGATCGCCGGGCGGCGTCTCGAACGCGAAGGCAATTTCGCCGCCGCGTTGACGCGCTATCGCGACGCCCAGCAACGGGAACCGGATCAGCCCGGTCTGCGTTACTCGATCGGCAGCGTCTTATGGAAAATGCGCGATTTCGAAGCGGCGGAGAAGAACCTGCGCGCGGAACTGGAGCGCATGCCTGAGCACGGCATGGCAAACTTCCGGTTGGGCCAGGTTTTGATTGCGACTAGCCGCGAAGCCGAGTCGGTCGCGTACCTCGAGCGCGCGGTGGCCGCGATGCCGGACCGCGTGGAAGTGCGGCGCGAACTGGGCAAGGCGTATCGTAAGGCCGGCCGTCCCGCCGATGCCCAAGCGGCGTGGGAGGCGGTGGCGAAGGCGCTCCCCAATGACGATCAGGTCCACTTTCTGCTCGGTGGGCTTTACCGCGAACTGGGCGAAGCAGTGCTGGCGCAGCGCGAGCTTAGCCTGCACCGCCAGATTCTGGAACGGCGTCGCAGCCTCGCGGAGCGGCGCTAGCGCCCGGGCATTTGCTGCGCCCATCGCCGTTTCTCTGCCTCCCCTGCCGGACCATCGCCCGCCGCAGCCAAGGCCGTCAGCAAAAGCTCATGTGCAGCAACGGAGCCACTCTCGGCCAAGACCGCCTGCCGCGCGGCGGCCACGGCGTTTGCCGCATCACCCAGAGCTAAGTACGCCTGACAGAGCGCCAGCGCCGGCTCTTCGTTTTGGGGCAGCCACGCTGTCGCCAATTTAAGCGGCTGTTCCGCCTGCTCCGGATGGTTCTCGCGCAACGCCAACAACCCTGCGTACAGATTCGCCTCTGGCGACGCCGGGTCATTCTGGAGCTCTTTCGCCAATGCCTCGCGCGCCGCCGCGATTTCGCCGGAACTCAGCAGCAACCGGCCGATGGCTGCTCCCGGACCCGGCCGCTGCGGGGCCATCTCACGGGAGCGGCGGAACGCTTCCAATGCGCCGTTTCGGTTGCCGTCGCTTTCGAGCGCGTAGCCATGCACCTCTTGCCCGGCCGCCGTTTCGAAGGCCCGCCCGGCCACCCGATTCCAGAGGGCGCTCGCCGTTTCTGCATACGTCTCGGTGGCCAACTGCAGCGCTCCGCTATGCCGCGGGCTCCGCGCCATCAGCCGCTCCAGCGCCCCTAGTCCCTTCAGCGGCTGGTGCAGCGCAATCAGCGTGGCGCCCAGCCAGTAGTCAACGTCGTCACGGCCCTGCGCGGCCAAAGGGGC
>JANXXV010000959.1 GCA_025350445.1 Bryobacteraceae bacterium
GCGTTAGTCCGCTTTGCCGAGCAACGCCGGTTTGCGCGTTTGAATTTCCTTGGCTTTCTTTCCCACCGCTACCGAAGCCGGATACCGTGGATCGCGGGAATCCGGTGCCGGTGTGAACCGCCTGCACCGTCGTTTCGGCTATGACCGCACCGGATGCATCCTGCACTGATCTTTTGATCTTGCCGCGAAACGTTTGCCTTTTTGCGAGGCCTGCGCCGATCAGAAACAATACGACGCCTGCGAGTCTTCCAAATGTGGACATGGATCTCCTCCAAAAGCGCAAAGGCCGCTTCCGGCGGCGCCAATCGAACGGGAAACTCGGCGGACTTGGCCGCCGGATGCGAGTCCGTTTTGCGCGGGTTCCCTGGAAGTGATTGAGCGACAGGGCGGGAATACGCGGCTTGGCGAAAGAAGGACCGGCCAAGAGATGAGATTAGAATGCTGCAAGATGCAAATACATTGATGCCGGGCCAATCGTCCCGGCGGGCGGGCGTGAAAGACGTACCGCGGCCATTGCGGTTTAGCCTATTCTTAAGGGAAGATGCTTCACTTTACCGAAGAAGACGTCCGTCGCATGTTGCCGATGGGCGAGGCGATCCGCTGCATGCGGGAAGTATTCACAGCCTTGGCGAAAGGCGAGGCACAGAACCAGCCACGGCGGCGGTTGACGCTGCCGGCCGGATCGATGCTGCACTCGATGGCGGGATCGTTCGGGAAATATTTCGGTACCAAGGTTTACTCCACTAACCCAAAGTATGGAGCCTGGTTCACCTTTTTGCTTTACGATGCCGAGACGGCCAAGCCGTTGGCGCAGTTTGAGGCCAACTATCTTGGACAAATCCGGACCGGTGCCGCAAGCGGCTTCGCTGTGGATCTGTTGACCCATCCGTTGGCCGGAAAGGTTGGGATCATCGGTAGTGGTTTTCAGGCTCAATCCCAACTGGCTGCCGTGCGCGCGGTGCGGGAAATCCGGTCGGTGAAAGTTTGGAGCCGGAGCCAAGACAAGCGGGATCAATTCGCCGCGGCAAACGGCGCGGTGGCTACCAAGTACGCCGAGGAGGCCGTGGAGGACGCAGACATCGTGATTACCGCGACGTCGTCCAAAGATCCGGTGCTGGAATCGGGATGGGTGAGCAGTCCGGTTTTTATGAGCGCAATGGGGGCCAACCACGCGAACCGCAGAGAACTGCCGTCGGATCTGGTGCGGAATGCGGACCGGATTGTCGTGGACAGTTTGGAGCAGGCTCGGTTGGAAGCTGGGGACCTGATTCTTGCGCTCGATAGCCGCGAATGGAGTAAGGTAACCGAACTGGCAACCGTGATGCAGCACGGCGCCAGCCCCGGAACCGGGATTACGATCTTCAAATCGATCGGTTTGGGAGTGGAGGATGTTGCCGTAGCAGCATCTATTTATGAACGCTATTCCTGAGCGTTGAGAGGTTGCTCAGAGTCGCGCCAAGCACTGATTTTTAGCCGCCGGCAGACCCAGCAGAGGCTCTCCGTGGAATTGGGAGCCGAATCGGACTGACAGATAACGCAACGCGTAACCGGCTTGACCGTATCCGCCTTCAAAGCCAACTTCGCTTTCTGCAGAAGTTCCTGATCCACCACGATTGGCTCGCTAATTGATGGTGCAGTCTTACTTTTCATTTGGCCTCGATTACGATCCCGATCCTCTGCAACCAATATACACAACTGGCGGAGGATTAGGCAGCCCGGTCGTAACGGAACACAAAACCGGCATCAATGGACGAGCCGCAATGGGCGCACTTCTGGCTTGGCGTAACCTTGGCCTGTTTGCCTGCAAACGTCACCATGGCCTCCACCGTGTGGGTGCACATCGGGCAGTAAACCTGCGTCTTGGCCTCATGGGCCTTTAATACCGCGGAAAAACTTTTCATCACATCCTCCTTCACAACTCACCATGTATGACGCACATTGATGGCCAAAAGATCCGGAAATTTCCACGCTTTCTTTTGCCGTCTGTTAGCTCATCGGCAGACGCTGGTGATATCCGGCTAACAGCGTGAAATATTTCCCGATCGAGAAAATTTTAGACACCGGCGGCTTCGGCGGCGGGCTACGCATGGTACCTTCCGCTGGAAAGTTGCTCGTTACAATAGTGGTTTCATGAACAATTTGGCATTTTTGTTTCCCGGGCAGGGCTCGCAGTTTGCTGGAATGGGGAAGACGCTGGCCGACGCCCACGCCGAAGCGAGGCAGGTATTTGAGGAAGCGGATAGCGCCTTGGGTTTCCCGCTTTCGAAAATGTGCTTTGAAGGTCCCGAAGAAGACTTGAAACGGACAGAAAATACGCAGCCAGCCTTATTGACGGTGTCCGTTGCGGCTTCTCGGGTTCTTGCGGCCAAGGGGGTGGCGCCGGCATACGTGGCGGGTCACAGTCTGGGCGAGTATTCGGCGCTGGTAGCGGCGGGTTCGCTCGCGTTCCGCGATGCTGTGCAACTGGTGCGGAAGCGCGGGCAGTATATGCAGGAAGCGGTGCCGTCCGGTGTGGGCGCGATGCGGCGCTGCTGAAATTACCCGAAGGGAAGCTGGACCGCATTCTGGCTGAAGCCGCGCAAGGCGAGGTTGTTTCCGCCGCCAATTTCAATTCGCCGGACCAGGTTGTGATCGCCGGGCACGCCGGGGCGGTGGCCCGCGCAATGGAGTTGGCAAAAGCGGAAGGCGCGAAGCGGGTTGTTCCGCTCGCGGTGAGCGCGCCGTTTCATTGCGCCTTGATGAAACCGGCGCAGCAGCGGATGGGGCGTGAATTGGACGCGGTGCGGTTTGCGGACTTGCGGATTCCGCTGGTGAACAACTGGCGGGCGGCGGAAATCAGATTGGCGGCGGAAGCACGCGAAGGGCTGTTCGAGCAGATTCCGAATTCGGTGCGGTGGACCGGGACGATCCGCTATCTGGCGGCGCGGGGAATCGGCCGATTTGTAGAAGTGGGTCCGGGCGCGGTTCTGACTGGCCTGCTGCGCAACATCGATCCAAGCCTGATTGGGATGAAATTCGGAGAGGCCGCCGACGAGGAGAAACTGCATGCAATACTTCCAGACTGCCGCGACGGGCTATCATAAGAGACTCAGACACATGCGAAGAATTCTGCCTTTGACTCTGGCTGCCGCGCTTCTGTTCACCGGTTGCAAGAAGAGCGTACCCGACAATGTTGCGGCTATGGTCAACAACCGCCCCATCACCTATGCCGACCTGGACAAGCAGTTTCAACTGCAGTTCTCCGGCGCCGGCGAGAGGCAAAACGACGATCAGGCGATGTCGCAGAAGCTGGAAGTGCTGCGCACTTTGATCGACAACGAGATCATGCTGCAACGCGCCGAAAAGCAGAGCCTGATGGCGGTGGACGCCGATGTGGAAGCGAAGTTTAACGAACTGAAGGCGCCGTATACCCAGGAGGAGTTTCAGCGGCTGTTGAACGTCAGGAAGATTACCGCGGACGATCTGAAGGCGCAATTGCGCCGCGACCTGAGTGTAGCGAAACTGATTGCGAAAGAGATTACGTCGCACATCGCCATCTCAGACAAAGACGTGGCCGATTTCTACAACGGCAACAAAGCGGGATTCAATCTGGCGGAGCCGCAGGTTCATATTTCGCAAATTCTGGTTACGCCGCAGCCGAATCCGGAAGTGCGCAATCTGAAGAGCGACAAGGCGCAGACGGAAGATCAGGCCAGAGCCAAGATGCAGATGATCGAGGCAAGATTGCAGCAGGGCGAAGATTTCGCGGTGGTGGCGCAGAGTTTTTCCGAGGATCCAGCCACGGCGGCGAACGGTGGAGATCTGGGGTTCGTTCCGGAATCGTCACTGGAGAAGGCGAATTCGGAATTGCGGAAAATGGTGATGTCGATGCAGGCGGGGCAGGTGTCGAAGGTAATCAAGACGCCTGAAGGATACAGGTTGCTGAAGGTGATTTCGAAGGAGCCGGCGGGGCAGCGGGAATTGAACGATCCGCGCGTGCAGCAGAGCATCCGCGAGACGCTGATCAACCGCAAGGATCAGTTGCTGCGGGCGGCTTACTACGAAGTGGCGCGGAATGAGGCGCAGGTGGTGAATCAGTTGGCTATTGGTATTTCGGTGAATAAGGATAAGAAGTAGCCGGCTGACGTTGTGATGGCTGAAACTCGAGCATCCGCGCAAAGCAGTCGAAAGACTTCTGGACTGCCGGATGATATTTGCCGCGGAGTAACTTCCGCATGCGCCGTGATACGGCACTCCCAGCTTCTTGTGTAGTAAGCCGAATTCGATTAGCTCGAAACCTCTACTGGAGGCTCCTCAAATGAACATCCCTTCGATGAAGCAGCCGAGCGCCTTTCTTCCACTGGCAATGTCGCTCGCCGCCCTTGCATTGGTGCTTGGTCACGCTGCGACATTCGGCGTTGTCCATGAGGCCGATGAGGGGGCCGCTGCCCATAGCTTTCAGCTATTGATGGCTGCGCAGATACCAGTTGTGGTGTTCTTCGCGATCAATTGGCTGCCGCGGGCTCCAAGACAGACGCTGCATGTACTTGCACTGCAAGCCGGAGCCGCGCTCGCGGCATTTGCCGCCGTCTTTCTTCTCACTTAAGCGGCCAGGTCCCCCATTTGGGCCGCGTGCGGGGCGCGCGCCATGCGCTTGAACAAGCCGCTCCACAACCCGCCGTTCTCTCGCCTTGGACAAGCTTAAGTGCGCACTATTGGCGGTCGGGCCATTCCGTATGAAGCGCGGGGCGATTGTTTCAGCGGGGCGAATGTTTCAGAATGATCGGCCCCTCTTCCAGTACTTTGAAGCTGGTCTTGGCGGAATTGGCTGTGACGGATAGCTTCCGGATACGTCATCCGTCCAATAATCCTGTCCGCGGCGGAAGCTCGCCTTTCCGGGCCGCTACTTCGCTGCAAATGCGAGGCCGATGGTGGCCATTGCGGTGCCCGCTTGGGAGATCCACTGGTCGTGACCGTGTGGGAAGCCGCTTTGGAAGTAGGGCTGGAAGCTTAGGGCTCGCGTCACGACGTGCCAAGTGCCGTCCTGCTGTTGCGTGCGGAGCAAGAATTCCACGCCGCGGCGGTAGACGCCGTCGGCAGGGGCCACGCCGGATTCGTGAAGCGCCCATAATGCTTCACCGGTTGCGTAGGCGTCGGAGGCCAGGTGATCCGTCTGGCCCCAGCCTCCGTCGGCGCGCTGTTTGGCAAGCAGTTGCTTGACACGATTCGACGGGGCTTTGTGGCCGGCCCACGCAATCCCAAGAAGCTGCATGGTACGATCCTCCGTGGTGAGCGGTTCCGCTTTTTCGAGCCATTTGGCGGCGCGTTCGACGCGCTCATCGAACTCGGCTTTGCGGCCGCCGATGGGATATACGCGCAGGACGCGAATGCCCCTCGCAGTTTGGCTGAAGCTGCCGTCTTCAAGCGGCGGGCGAACAGTGCCGCCGTTGGGCCAATCCCCCTCTTTTCGTTGCCCGGCGGTGATGTAGTGGATCAGTGAGTCGGTCGAGAGTTTGGGAGGGACCTTCGCCGCTGCCATCTGGAGGAGCGAAAACTGCATGCCGTCAACGCCCGGCGGAGGGTCCTGGAGTTGGAAGAGTTGCTGCTCCATGGAGCCGCGGAGGGTGGCGGTGGTACGGGCCTGGCGGGCTTCGAGTTCGTAGTCGGCCGGGATGCCGAGAGGCTTTGCTGCGGCAACCGCCAGACCGTTGATGTTGTCGGCGTGACAAGAGACGCAGCCGCCGGTTGCCAGGAAGTTCGCCGAGGCCGGCTGGGAAGCGGCGAGAGCTTTGGCGATCGCTTCGCGCGGAGTACCGCGGGGAGGCGGGGCGATCGTGCCGGCGGCGGGTTTCAACGGCATGAGACCGAGCAGCGGAAGAATGGCCGGATCCTGATAGCGGCGCGCCCATTCGAGGGCTGGTTCGCGGGCCGCGCCTTTCGCCAGAAGCAACTGGACAATCTTTGGGTTCGGGCGGTCCGTGGCGACGGCGAAGACAAGGGGCGTAGCGTTGCGGATGTCTTTGGCGTTGATGTCGGCGCCAGCTTTGATCAGAGCCTCGACGGCCTCGTAGTTGCCTTGGCCCGCGGCCTCTTGCAACGGGGTCACGCGGCCAATCAGGATCGGGCCGTTCTTGACGATTTCCGCGGTGTCGCCGCTCTTTACATTCACCTTGGCGCCGTGCTCGAGCAGCAGCTTGACCATGGCGGCGTAGCGATCACTAAGGGCGGCGGCATTGTGCAGCGGCGTGAAACCGCCCCCATCGACATTGTTGACCTGGGCTCCTCGGGCGATTAGGAGGCGGGCGAGTTCGACGTTACTCGTGGCTGCCACTTGCGCGAGGACACTGTTGCCGCTGTTCTCTCGCGCGTTAACATCGGCGCCCTTTTCAATCAGTAGGCTGGCGGCTTCGGTGCTGCCATCGTAGTAGGCTGCGATGAGGAGCGGGGTGCGGCCGAGTTTGGAACGGGCGTCGACGCGGGCGCCTTTGGAGAGCAGCAAGCGGACTTTGGCGGCGTCACCGGCGCACCACATGAGAGGAGTAGCGGCAAAGTCGTTGGCGGCGTTGGGATCGGCTCCGGCCTCAAGAAGCAGGTTCATACTTTCCAGGCTGCCGAGAGCCGCGGCATACATGAGCGGTGAATTGCCGCGCGCGTCACGCGCTTTGGGGCCCGCATCGACAATGAGCTTGCGGAGAGCCGGGAGGTCTTGATTCCGGATGGGGAGATAGAACGGGCTGTTTTCGGCCGCCGGGCTGATAACAGCGAGTGTCAGGGCGATGAACACGAAGTGTCTTTTCAAGCTTCCTCCGGGATGGCCGTGGGGATTTCCGTCCATGCTTTCCCGGCACGGGCGATATACCTCAGATTTATGATCATGGCTGCAAGTTTGACGTTGGTATCCTGATAGTCTACCCCGAGCCATCCCTCCAGTTTGCCGGAGGCCGCCCGTTGGTCAGCAACGCCAGCTTGGACGTTATGGGCGGTTTATCGGCAAACCGGAAGTCGTGCGCGGAGAGCAACGGGCTGGTCCAACTCCCCGCTCCGCCGTCGACTGGCCATCATCGGCAACCTTATGCGTGGGCCCGCATCTACGAGGGTCTGATCGAAATACACGGTGCCGGACGAGCGGATATCCGATAGCTTGCTCAGGCGACACGTCCGCTGCCGCGCCAATGATCACGCCCGCGTGGGAGCCTTCGAGCATCACCTCGCGGGATTCCTCAACTTCGCGATCCTCCGGTCGTTCGTTGATCCGCTGCCACGAAGATAACGAGTGGCTCAAGCTAACGGCAAACCGCTGCCGGCCTTGGATTCCATATCGTGATGCTGAACCAATTCGTCAAATCCAGGCACAACCGCCCCAACACCAAAACTACCCACAAACCGGCAAGTAGCATACCCGGAACACGCCGTCCGATATTTCGCCTCCCACTCCCGAAATCGAGATTCTGCTTGTGGCGTCTCAAACGGAAACGACTCAGGAGGGTTCGGCAGCCCGCAACGCCAAGGCTTAGGCGTCAGCCGAGCCCGAAAAGAATCTTGGATCTTACACAGCCGGATGTACACAGCATCGGAGTCAAACTCCCGCAGCAGCGATTCGCTCTGCCCGCTTCCTGCCTCAAAAGGCACACTCAGGATCAGCACTCGATACCCGGCAGCTGTCTGGTATACCCGAACCCCGAGATTGTGGCGCTCCGCCACGCGATGGAGCCCAGTCACCACCGTATCTGAAGCAGGTAATGGAGCCGCCGCGGAATTGCTCTTGCCAAAAAAGGAGAACAATCTGGAGAGCAAATTCTCCCCGGCTGCGGCAACCGGCGTATCCTGGCGATCGATATCCACGAACATCAAGTCGCGCGCGCTCATGACCAGTGCGCCATAAACATTCCGCGCTATCGCGGCCTTGGGCGTCTCGCGGCCGTCCCTAAACTCGCGAAGGACGGGTTCAGGCAAAGGCCGGTCGCCATAACCGTATTGGTTGGACTTTGGTTAACCGGACGCAACCCTTCCGCCACCCGGCGCGCCAATTCTTGGGCCATCTCGGCCGCTGATTCCAGGTTGTCATTCGACCATCCGCGCGACGTCACACGAATGCGCCGCCACTTCCGCCGGTAGCCTCACCGGCCTGCCGGGTCCAAAAGCGCGCCAGTTTCATCGCGGGAAGTATATCAAGAAGATGGTTTCTAACATTGCCTATCTCAAAACTCCCGAAGAGAATCCATGAGCAATGCCAGCTCTCGTCTCCCTTCAGAACGGCCAGAGTGCATGTCGCCAAGTCCAGCGCCCTGGCACGGAGCGCAGACATCCACGGGTGGACAGTGACGGACCCGCTTCGAGGTTGAGATTGCTGAAAAGCGCAAAGGCCGCTTCCGGCGGCGCCAAGCGAATGAGGAACTCGGCGGACTAAGCCGCCGGAAGCGAGTCCGTTTTGCGCGGGTTACTGAAAAGAGTAACTAAGACGCTGGTTGGATGAAGCAGGCTGGCGGCAGTTGGAAAGCGCCGCGGACATCGCTACGGGCGAACCTGCCACTCCCGCACCCGCCGTCACGCAATGGTCACCGGGTGGCCGGGGGAGGATTACGAATAGTTAGTCATCGGCCACTCTTCCCCGGATACACCGTCATATAAACGCGGCCTGCAACCGAGCACAGAATTTGCATCCACGGGGTCGCGGACTGCACTCTCCAGCCGGTACTGGGTCACTTCAGCGAACCCGGAAGCCCTAATCGTGCGCTCCATTCCGGGCGTACGTCCGTTACGCTCCGAGTTTCGAGGCCAAATCCACTATATCGGTGGACACGACGTCGAAATCGCCTGGCTTTGCCTGGTCGGCCTTGCCCGTGGGTCCGAATTCGTTGGGCCGGTAAATGAATCCGGTGCGCAGACCGAAACTGCGAGCCGCTGTCAGATCGCCGCGGTGTGCCGCGCACATCATCACTTCCTCGGGCTTCAACTCCAGTAGGCTGGGCGCAATGAGGTACGCTTCGCGATCAGGTTTGTAATGCCGGGCCAGTTCGGCCGAGAGGATCAGATCCCACGGAATACTGGCGTGCTTAGCCATGTCGGTGAGCAGCGCGACATTGCCGTTCGAGAGCGGCGCAATCGTGTACTGCTTCTTGAGGCGCGTGAGACCGG
>JANXXV010000975.1 GCA_025350445.1 Bryobacteraceae bacterium
CTTGAATCTCACGCGGCGTCCCGTGGACGATGATTTTCCCCTGATCGACGATCGCCACCTGATCGCACAGCTTTTCGGCTTCCTCAATGTAGTGGGTAGTAAGCAGAATGGTGCAATGTTGCGCTTTCAAATCTTCAATCAGTCCGTGAATTTCCAGCCGGACTTGTGGGTCCAGGCCGGTAGTCGGCTCGTCCAGAAACAGCAGTTGCGGATCGTTCACCATCGCCAGCGCCAGCGCTACCCGCTGTTTCTGTCCGCCTGAAAGCTGGCCGTAGAAGGCATCGCGCTTATCCCACAGTTGCAGCCGTTTTAGAAGCTTTTCGGAATCGCTGGTCCTGCTATAAAAACTTGCGAAGACGTGCAGCGCTTCCCGGACCGTGATCTTCTCCGGTAGATTGGTAGCCTGCAGACAGACGCCGATGCGATCTTTAATCTGCTTCATGTTCACGGCGGGGTCGAAGCCTAGCACGGAAACATCGCCTCCCGTGCGCGGCCGCAGTCCTTCCAGAATCTCCACCGTGGTAGTCTTTCCCGCCCCGTTTGGACCCAGCAGACCGAACACCTGCCCTCTCTCAACATCGAAATCGATGCCGCGCACGGCTGCAAAGCCACCGTACGACTTGGTTAGGCCCCGGACGGAAATTACGTTATCGGCCAAGCAACACTCGTATGGATTCCCGGCAGAACGCGGGCAGATCCTCGGGCTTGCGCGAAGTAACCAAATTCTTGTCCACCACTACTTCGGCGTCGCGATAGATACCGCCGGCGTTCATCACGTCGTCTCGAATGGCAAAGAAGCAGGTGACACCGCGGCCTCTCAGCGTCCCGGCAGAGCACAAGACCCACGGTCCGTGGCAGATGGACGCAACCAGTTTCCCCTCGGCATCCATGTCGCGGACAAATTGAATGGCCAGCGGATGCCGGCGGATGTGATCCGGCGCAAAGCCTCCGGGAATCACCACACCATCAAAGTCAGCCGCGTCCGCATCCTGATACGACCGGTCGCACTTCACCGGATAGCCGAGTTTGCTCGTGTAGATCTGCCCTGCCACCGCGCCGACAGTTACCACTTCGGCGCCCGCCTCCTGAAACCGCAACAGCGGATACCAGACTTCCATTTCCTGATATACGTTATCCACTAAAATGGCGATTCTCTTCCCTTGAAGTTCCATACGAGATCTATTGTAGTTTGTTCCCGTACTTGTTCGATCTGGCCAGCTTTTCGAAGTGCTCGAAAACGATCCGGGTGACCTCGCCCACCGGATTACGGCCCTCGTCCAGGAATGTGGATGCCACGCTAAGCGCGAAGGGCCGATTGGGCAGAAACACGATACCTGTTTCACACCGCACACCGGTCAGCTCACCGGGCTTGGCCGCAACCTGGATGGAGCCGGGTATCGCCTTTCGCATATCTGCGCCAACCCGCTTCATCATCACCAGCATTTCTTTCGAAGCCTCGGCATCCACTGCCTTTCCGTGATAGATCAGATCCACCAGATGAGCCATTTCCTGAGGCGTGCTGACGTTCTCCTGGTCCTTTGCGGCGGCGGCTGTGTCCAGCATTTTCCGCTGTAGGCGCGTGGCGTGAAATCCCATTTCTTCCAGCGTCCGGTTCACACGTTCCATGCCAACCATGGAAATGCAGCGGTTGGTGGCGGTATTATCGCTCGTCTCAATCATGGCGCTAATCAGATCGCGAACAGTCATAGTAACCGGCCCGGTCCGAAGAAGAATTTGAAGATGGCCCGAGCCGCCCACGGTTTCACTAGGATTGAGGCTCACCGCGTCGGTCAGTTTAAACGCGTCCGCGCGGGCGGATTTGAACATCTGAATCATGATGGCGATCTTGATGGAACTGGCCTGCGGGAACACAGTGCCGTTGTTCAGGAAGAGCGTGTGGCCGTTGGTGAGATCAATGGCGTGGAACCCAAGCACCCCGTTGAGCGAGCTATTCACGGCGCGAATCCGTTCCAGCGTCTTCTGCTCCAGCAGCTCCACGGCAGTAGGCTGTGCGAAGGCGGAGACGGCGGCTGCGCATAGCAGCACGGAGGAACAAAGAATCTTCATGTCCCTCCGATTGTAGGATTGTTGATCGCGTACGCGCCGCGGAATCGTTTTTGCCGAAGTGACTTTCGTGCTGCCTTTGTTGCGGCACCGGTGCAGTATCGTTCCGGCAGCGGCGCGCGTATCTCAACCGGGACGGCTTCGACCCGTGAGTGGCGGTTCAGGTCTTGGGTCTGGTGATCGATCCCAGCCGGAATGCAGGGAAACGGCGCGATTCTTCTCTTATTACTCCCCCGTGCCGTAAATGGTGGTTTTCGGATGGTAGTTGCGCCAGTCGAACCAGTAATCCTTAATCAGTGGAACGGGCTCCAGGCACACACCCTTCGCCTTCCCTGCAATGGCGCAGCCTTGAAAGTTCCATTCGCTTCCAGTCTTTGAATCCATCATCAACGCGCCGGGTTTATTGTCATTCAGACGATAAAAATCCGCCACGTTGTCCTCGCCCGCTATCCGGTTTCGGAACGCCCGCACAGACTGCCCGTCCGCTCCTACAATCAGAATCACCGGCTCAGTCCCCACGCGATCCGCGACCAGCTTTTCTTTGATCACCTGGTCATGGAAGAACGCCCGGCTCGCGCCGAAGCCTTGGATTCCCAGCATCAAATCCCGAGCCTTCATTCCGTGTTCAGGAAAGTTAATCACCGTAG
>JANXXV010000985.1 GCA_025350445.1 Bryobacteraceae bacterium
GTCTCGGTATCGGCGGGACGCACAATGCGGCATCCCAGAATGTCGGCCTGGAACTGCATCAGAAAATTATTAGCCGACGCCCCGCCGTCCACCCGCAGCTCCTTCAGGGTTTCCCCGCTGTCGGATTGCATCGCTTCGACAAGGTCCCGCGTTTGGTAGGCGATGCTTTCGAGCGTAGCTCTGACAATCTGCGCCCGGCCCGTACCCAGAGTGATGCCGCTAAGAACTCCGCGCACCCCTGCGTCCCAATAGGGAGCGCCCAATCCCACAAATGCCGGGACAAGGTACACGCCGCCCGTATCCGGGATAGACATCGCAATCGCTTCCGTCTCCGGCGCATTGCTGATAATTTGCAGTTTGTCGCGCAACCACTGGATGGCCGCTCCCGCGATGAAGACGCTGCCTTCAATCGCATAAGCAGGCTCGCCTCCAAGCGAAGCTGCGCGCGTCGCCAGCAGCTTGTTCTTCGACACCGGAGCTTTGGATCCGGTATGCATCAGCGCAAAACATCCGGTGCCATAAGTGTTCTTCGAAAGTCCCGCGCGGAAACATGCCTGACCCGCGAGCGCCGCCTGCTGATCCCCGGCGATTCCGGCAATCGGAATCTCCGCGCCCAGATGCTCAGCGGCGGTGTAACCGGCAATGCCGCTGCTGGGAATAATCTTCGGAAGCACGGCACGGGGAATTTCTAAGATCCGCAGCAGATCGTCGTCCCAATCGCCTGTGGTCAGGTTCATCAGCATGGTGCGCGAAGCGTTTGAGACATCGGTCGCGTGAACCGCGCCATTGGTTAACTTCCACACCAGCCAGCTATCCACGGTGCCGAAAAGCAGCTCACCGTCTTTCGCCCTGCCCATGGCATTTGGGATCGACTTCAGCAGCCAGCGAAGCTTGCTTCCGGAAAAATAGGCGTCGATCACCAGCCCAGTGCGTTCGGTGATCAACGCGGCATCCTCGCCGGTTGCCAGCTCGCGGCAGTAATTGGCGGTGCGCCGGCACTGCCAGACAATGGCCGGCGCAATGGGCTTGCCTGTCTTGCGGTCCCAAACAATGGTCGTCTCGCGCTGATTGGCGATTCCAATCGCTTCAATTTTCGCCGTCGCCCCGGCTAGCAGACGGCGCGCGGAATCGATCTGCGCCCGCCAAATCTCATCGGCGTCCTGCTCTACCCAACCAGGCTGGGGATAACGGCACTCAATGGGCGCCGATTCAATGGCTAACCGCTTGCCGCGTTCATCGTATAGCACCGCGCGGGCGCTGGTGGTTCCTTCATCCAGGGAAAGAAGATAGGGCACTCAGGCATTATATAGCTCGCACTGTTTTATAATTAGGAAACATGTTCTTCCGCAGAGAGAAAACCCGTGTACTCTCATTTGACGAGCACATCCAGTTACTGAAGCAAGCCGGTTTTAGCACGCAGCCCGCCAGTGGCGGAACCAGAATCACCAAGGGCCACTGTGGCGCCATCCTGAAGGACGCGGGCGGTGCGCATCCGGAGATCGGCAAGGCCGGCATTGTGATCGGCGATGAGATCGGCAATCTGGTGGATGGCGGGTATCAGAAATTCTTCCAGACGCCGGCAGGGCGCAACGAACCGGCGCAAGCCCCACATCTGAAGGCGTTGCATGATTTCGAAGAGGATTTGAAAGAGAGTCTCGGTTTGACCAGCCTCTACAATCAATCGCTCGGCACCACATCGGACTTGCATCTTTACGACCGGGTTCGCGACCGCGACCGCGGCGTACCGAAGCGTCCCTGGGAATAAGTTACTTCCGAATCGACAAGTAATACGGAACCAGCAGCGAGGGAACTCCGGGATCTAGCGATTTCGGAGGCAAAATTCCCGTCTTCATCAGTTCGGCCACCTCCGCATTGCGCCCCGCCTTGCGGTAGGAGTACGCCAGAAACACCTTCGCCTCTCCCATCGCGTCCAAGGCCGCTTCGTCGTAAGTGGACTTCCATACCAATACCGCATCCGCATATTGTCTCGATAACAGCAACGCGTACCCAAGCACTTGCCGCTGCAATGCCAACTGTGCCGGTGCGGCACGTTCGGCCCGCAATCTCCACTCGGAAACCGATGCCTTCGGTCCCGCGAGAAAACCGGACACGGCCGCGAAATTTCGTGAAGCCGGAGTAGCCGCAAGCGCGGCGGCTTTCGACACTTCCTCCCGAGCCTTCTCACGCTGGTCCGAATCCAACAGCCATATCGCCAACTGCGAATGGGCGACGGAGGCCGCCTCCGCGGGACTATCTTTCCGGACGGCGAAATTTTGCAATTGCGAAAATGCGGATTGGTCGCCCGTCTGATAAGCCCAAATCGCCTTTCGGACAGCAATCAACGGATCCTTCGCAGTCTGCAAAACAGCAACGTATTCCTGGAGATGCTCAGCGGCGGATTTCGAATTCCCCGCAAGAAACGCCGCCACCGCGGCGCGATAAAACTCCTGCCCGTTTACCAGCGCCTGATTCCGGCGATTCGCTTCCAGAAAACTCCGCTCGGCCTCCGCAAACCGCCCGAACAGGAAGTGGATTTCCGCCAAGGTATCGTCTACATTGGCATCGTTAGGCGCCAGCTTGCGGTAAGCTTCCACGCTGCTCAAGGCTCCGGTCGAATCCCCCGAATAAGCCTGCGCGTATGCCAGGGAATTCCACAAAACCACGTTGGCCGGCTCCAGCTTGAGCGCGGTCCGATAGGTTTTGATGGCGTCAGCGAACTTCTTGGCGGCGATCTGCAAATTCGCTAGCGAATCCATGGCCTGTACGTCCGTGGGAACGGCCGCCACCAGGCGCGAGAATGCGTCCATTCGATCCGCTGGCGATCCGCCGAGACTGGCCTGCATCATGCCTAGCTTCGCCCGCTCCAACTCGGAGAAACTCTTTTCGTATTGCGACGCCTGCGCCAAAGCCGCCCTTGCTCCATTCGTGTCGCCGCGCGCCAGCAGCAGTTGAATCTTGCCCAGGTAAGCCGGGCCAAACGCCAGATCGGCCTGCAATGCCAGTTCCAGATGCGCCAGCGACTCGTCTTGCGAAGGAGCAACGATCCCCTGAAAAAGCTCCCGCGCAGCCACTTCATTCTTAGTCGCGTATGGATGCGCAGCCGGACTGATCTGCCGGGCCAGCAAATCGATCAGAGGCAAGACGCCAGCGGAGAGCTTGCCCGATGCCGTGAGCAGCTTTCCGTTCTGGAACGTCACCGGGTTGCGAAGCTGCGCCGTCAGCCGCAACTGGTCTCCGGCCACGCTGAAATACCCATAAACCAGTTCATTCACATTTGCGGAGGCAGCGTCCCGAACACTCGCCAGTTCCACCGGAACAACCGATTGCGGCATAGCAAGCTGGTTCGAAATCACACTGGCGGCGGCTCGGCCTAACCAGTCGAGAGACACATCGCCCGATAGATTTTCAAATAGCAGAATGCCGATGCGCCGCGGAGCTCCGGAATCAGCTGGCTCCGGTTTGCGGGAACAACTGGTAAGAACCAGCAGAAAAACCGCCGAGGAAATCCGTATCCTGCTAAAGAACACGCGGCTCCAACGCTAGAAGCTCTTTAAACTCCGCGTTGTCCTGCAGTTTGGCGAAATCCTGATCCTCGCGGAATTTGTCACGCTCCCGGAAGCCTTCTTCAATCGCCTTGCGCATGTACGCCAGGGCGCGCTCGACGTTCCCTGCCTTCGCATAAGTCTTGCACAGATAGAAGTGGAACTTGGCGCGTTCTTCCACACTCCGTTCCTGCAGCAGTACTCCCTGGGTACCTCGATGCTCAAAGACCTCGGAGTCAAGTGCCAGCGCCTGTTGATAGGCGTCGAGCGCTTCTTTGTACTTCTTCCGCGCAAATTGGGCCGTTCCCAGATTGCTCATGATGGAGGCGGACTTCGGCGTCATTTTCAGCGCCCGATTGTACAACGACACGGACCGGCGATAATTCTTGCGCGCATAGTAGACGGTGCCCAGGTTGTTCACCGCTTCGGCATAGTTCGGGTTCAATTTCAGCGCCCGCTCGTAGTGCTTCCGGGCTGCATCCAAAGCCAGCATCTGGTGATAAGCGATGCCGGTCTTGTTCGCCAGAACTGCCGAGGTAGCCGAGCCTTCCATGTAAACCTCGGCCGCCTCGCGATACATCTTGCGAGCCATCAGGATGTCCCCACGCATCTCCGGCGAGAGCACCGGCAGCGGAGTTGCCTTCGCCAAGGGCACAGATGTATCGGGTCTGGTTTCGTTCAGAAAACCGATTGGCGCCGCAGGGGCCTGGCTTACCGGGATTTGCCCGCTCAGAGATGTAAGCGCGGCAAGTGTAATTATCGGAGCTGAGAGACGAATGGAAACCATCTTAGCCTCCTCTCTTTCCTTATCACAACTATATCGCGAAATAGCAAATGGCGAAACGGGGGCCACACAAGTAGCCATCGGAGGTAAAGGCGATAAACTACACGAATGAGATTCACCGGCATCCCGAGCCTCGCCGTAGCCGCCCTGTTTTCCGTTAACGCCCCGGGCCAACAATCCACCGCGCACCAGCAGATCAAAGAACTGGTCGATCGGCACAGCGAGCGGTATATTGAGACGTCCAAGACGATCTGGGAGTACGCCGAAGTCGGCTACCGCGAAGAGAAAAGTTCAGCACTGCTACAAAGCAACCTGAAACAGGCGGGCTTCCGTGTGGAAGCAAGCGTCGCGGGCGAGCCAACAGCTTTCGTCGCTAACTACGGCCAGGGCAAGCCTGTGATCGCCATCATGGGCGAATTCGACGCTCTGCCCGGTCTTTCGCAAGCTGCCACGCCAGACCGTAGCCCGGTGGTGCAGTCGGCGCCAGGCCACGGCTGCGGCCACAACCTCCTTGGAGCTGGAGCCGCTCTGGCCGCGGTGGCGCTGAAAGAATACATGGCGGCGAATCATATCGCGGGCACGCTGCGCTACTACGGAACTCCCGCCGAGGAAGGTG
>JANXXV010001015.1 GCA_025350445.1 Bryobacteraceae bacterium
CCGGATGATGGCCCGCTTAATCTCAAAGCCGTCCGGATCCGTCGCCACATCCTCTGTAACCGTGAAGATGGAACTCTCGAAGCGTTTTTCAGAAGAAATCAGTTTCATAAATAAATTAGCGCCTGTAATAGAAAAAGTGGACCGCTCGATCCCGCCCGCCACCGCACATTCCGATCCACGAAAAAACCGGGCCAGTCTTCCTAATTAACACTGGCCAAGGCTGCCTCATCGCAAACCCCTAATGTGCTGTCCCGGCTAATTCTTTACAACATGCTACTGGGCGCAAGGTGGGGCAGACACCTTGTCTGCGCGCGCCCCCCCGGTCGCGCTCTTGTTCCCTTCGTCAACTCTTACGGGGGACAATACACTAGCTACACCCTATCGCCCGCGCGAACTGGCCGGCCGGCAGAGTATTCAGAATATCACTCGCGCTCAACCACCCGCGCCGCGCCATCGTCACGCCGTAGCGCATGTTCAGCATGTGTTTTGGATGGTGCGCATCGGTGGAGATGGTGAACTTCGCGCCTTTCGATTTCGCCAGCCGGATCAGCGACCCGTGCAAGTCCAGCCGCTCCGGGCTGGCATTGATCTCAAACGCGACATTGCGCCGTACCGCCTCTGTAACCACCCGGTCGAAGTCGTAGGTGTACGGATCGCGGTGCAGCAGTAAGCGCCCCGTTGGATGCCCCAGGGTCTTCAGGTGCGGACATTCCAACGCGCGCAACAGCCGGTCTGTCATCTCCGCGGTTTCCATCTTCATGTAGCTATGCACGCTACCGATGACGAAATCCAACTCGGCCAGCGCGTCATTTTCGATATCCATGATGCCTTCTTTCCGGATATCGCACTCCAGGCCGGAAAAAACACGGATGCCAAGGCCGCGCTGGTCCATTGTACGGACCATGCGCGCAAACGCCACCACGCGCTTTTCATCCAGACCGTTGGCCATCGCGAGCGCCTTTGAGTGGTCTGTGATGGCGATGTATTCGTATCCCATTGCCTTGGCTTCCAGCGCCATCTCTTCCAGCGTCGCCCGCCCATCGCTCTCGCGCGTATGCATGTGGACATCGCCGCGAATGTCCGTGATCTCTACAAGCTCCGGCAGCCGCCCTTCCGCCGCCGCTTCAATCTCTCCCTGGTTCTCGCGCAATTCGGGAGGAATCCAGGCCAGCCCCAATTTCCCGTAGACTTCTTCCTCGGTAGCGCCGGCCACTCTGGATTCATCGTCCACCCGGAACAGCCCGTATTCGTTCAACGTCAGCCCCATCTTCAGCGCCCTTTGACGTATCGCGATGTTGTGTTCCTTGCTGCCCGTGAAGTACTGCATCGCTGCGCCGTAGCTCTCTGCTGGAAGCGCGCGAACGTCTACCTGTATGCCCTCAAGTCCAAACGTAGCGCTGGCCTTGTTGGCGCCTTTGCCCAATACGTGGTGTACCCGCGGATGAGCAACGAAGCGCTCCAGTGCGTCCGCGGCCGACGGCCCGGTGACCAGAAGATCGAGATCGCCCACGGTCTCCTTGCCCCGGCGCAAGCTGCCCGCCGTCGACACCTTGTCCACCCCCGGCGTCTGCGCCAGAAATTCCACCAACTCAGCGGCGGTCTGCGTGGCGGCATTCAACAGGAATCGCCCGGCACTCCGGCGATACTCTTCAATCGACCGCAGCACCTTCTCTTCCAGCTTCGCGCCCATCCGCGGCAGCGCGCGCAGCTTCTGTTCCTTGCAAGCGCGTTCCAGATCGTCTACCGTACTGACGCGAAGATGCTCAAACAGGATGGCGATGCTCTTCGGACCCAGCCCCTGAATCTTCAATAACTCCAGTGCGGTTGGCGGATACTTTTCCAGAAGCAGATCGCGCCGTTCAAACGATTTCCGCTCCAGGATCTCGACGATGATGGATGCGATTCCTTTTCCGATGCCGGCGATATCGGTAAGCTTCCGCTCCGGATTGCGCGCGATGTCGGCAATACGCTCGGGAAACCCTTCAATCACCGACGCGGCGTTGCGATAACTGCGAATACGAAATCCGTCCTCCGCGGCGATCTCCATCAAATCGGCGGTTTCGGCGAGCATTACTGCGATTTCTCTGTTTTCCATCCGGCTGTTTTTAATTGTAGACGAGACCAACCATTCAATACTCTTGATCCACGGCGACATGGTCCACGGCAACCTTGCCGGCGAAGTGCCTGTAGGTGTAAATGAAATACCCAGCCACCAGCATCATTCCGGGGATCCACCACGCAAGGCCAACCTTCAATCCATAATCCGATGCGGCGGAGTTGTAAATCGTCAGGCTACGGCTTACGTCCGGGCTGGCAGGCAGCACATAAGGGAAGAGCCCGAACGCCGCACTGGTCAACATGCCCACAATAAAGATCGACGACGCCAGAAACG
>JANXXV010001022.1 GCA_025350445.1 Bryobacteraceae bacterium
CTTTAGCTCTTTCGCCAGCTTCAGCTTGCGGATGCCCTTTTCCACTTCTCCCGAACGCGCGTAGATGAGGCCGAGATTCTTGTGCAGATCGCCTTTCGCCGGGAAGTTCCCGCACGCCTCCAACGCCTCCTGCATCTGTCCAATCGCACGCGGCCAGTCCCGGGCATCGGCAGCCGACAACGCAAAATTCCCCAACGTCTCGGCACGATCCGTCATTCGCTTTGCACTCTGGATTTCGGTGAAGCGGCGGCGGTATTCCGCGGACCGTTCCTGGTCTATGTCGCGCAGTGCACGGGACAGATTGTAGAGTGTCTCCGCGTTTCCGGGGTCCACTTCCACCGCCTTCCGCCAAGCCTACAGCGCGCCGGGGTTGTCTCCAAGCTGCATCAGGTTTCGGCCCAGCAGATACAACGCTTCCGCATTTCCAGGCTCGATTGCCAGCATCCGCTTCACATGCTCCACTGATTCCTTCGGCCGATCCATTTGCTTTTCGGCCAGCGCCAGCAGATATAGCGACGGAGCAAATTTCGGATCCAGTCGGCATGCTTCCGCAAGTTCCATCTTCGCCTGCTCATATTCCCGCAGATCGAAGCTGGCGCGGCCTTTGTTGTAGTGTGCCATCGCGGAATGCGGTGCAAGCGCCACCGCATCCGTAAAAGCCTTAAGCGCACCGTGCAAGTTCGGCTGATCGGCAAGCGCAATGCCCAGGTTCAGATGTGCTTCAGCGGACCGCGGTTGCAGTTCTACTACCTTGCGAAACAGCGCCTCCGCTTCTTTCCAGCGGTTAAGTCTGGCAGTGGCCATCGCCAGCACGGTGATTGCCCGCGGATCCTTCGGCGTCTGCTTCACAACTGCTTCCATCTCGGAAGCGGCTTCCGCGAAACGGCCGCGGGACGCTAGTGCAATGCCCAGGTTTAAGCGCGCCTGCGTATAGGCGCCGTCCGCTTCCACCGCTCGGCGGAATGCGTTCCCGGCATCGTCGGCCTTGTCTTGCTGACTCAGCAGGACACCCAGGTTATTCCAGGCTTCGGCGTATTGCGGTTCAATCCCCACGGCCTCGCGGAACTGCTTGCCGGCCTGCTCCGGTTTGCCCTGCTGAAGATAGATCAGACCCAGTTGATTGCGCGCCTTCGCGAATCGAGCATCCAATCCGACTGCTTTTTCCAGCGCGGATTGTTCCTGGGCAGCGTCGCCTTGCAGGCTATACACAAGCGACAAGTTGTACCAAGTTTTCGCATTTCCCGGCTCCAGCTTTAGCGCCTCCTGGTATAGTTCGGCAGCCTTGGTGGCATCGCCTTTCAGCAGTTGTTCGTTCGCCAGCGCCCCGGCGGTTCCGGCAGCGGTCGCATCCGCGGTTATCTGTTTGGATCGCTGCACTGCTTCAAACTCGGCTCGCGATTTATCCCCTTCGTTCAGATCGCGCAGCACGCGTGCCAGTTGGAATCGAGCATCCGAAGCGGCCGGGTTCAAGTCGCGAGCGCTCTCCAGATGCACTCGCGACTCCTGTAGCTTTCCATTTCGCGCCAGCACAAAACCGAGCTGATACTGTGCATCGTAATGTTTCGGATTCAGTTCCACAGCCCGTTGCAGTTCCGGCTCAGCTTCCGCGTTTCGACTGAGCCCACGCAGCGATAGCCCATGCAGATAATGCTTCTGAAATTCCGATTCTCCTTTGTAGCGCTGAATATGCGGAAGCGCGGCAGCATACTCGCGGTTTGCCACCATCGCGCTGGCGAGGCCGATCCGCGCCTCTTCGTTTGTTGGATCCAGACGCAAGACCTCAGCGTATTCACGCGCCGCATCCGGATACAGCTCCTGGCCTGCGTACACATTGGCCAGATTGAAATGGAATGCGGGTAGACGCGGCGCCAAGGCGACGCCCCGCTTCAAGATAGCGATGGCTTCCGGTCCGTTGCCGCTCTCGGCGTAGGCAACCCCGAGCGCCAAAAAGTGCCCCACTTCCCGCGGTTCAAGAGCTAACGCCTGCTTAAGATAGGGTATAGCCGCTGCGAAGTGCTGCTGCATAATCAGCACCCGTGCCATGCCACGCAGCGCTGCACTGTTCTTGTTGTCCAAACGGAGTGCTTCCCGAAACTGAGCTTCGGCGCCTGTCAAATCGTTTAGATCCACAAGAACGGTTCCAAACGCGGCCCTTGCTGTAACCAGATCGGGCTTTAGGACAATCGTCTTCCGAAAGGTCTCCGCCGAGGAGGCCGCATCGCCGCTCTGCATCTGTGCCAATGCCAGGTTGAAATGCGCTTCCACAGAGCGCGGCTCCATTTCCAGGGCCTTCCGAAACGCCGAAATCGCGCACGAGAACTGCTGCTTCTGGGCAAAGTGGTTTCCGAGTGCGGCGTAAGCTCCCGGCGGCGCACCAGCTTTGATCTGCTGTTCCAAAGCCACTGGACCACGGCACGCCGGCTGCCCGAAAAGTGAGGCGGCGGCGAGAAGCATCCCCGCCGCCGTTCCGAACCAATTCATACTTACTTGAGATTACACGAACAGCGTGATTAGAACACCAGCTTCAGGCCGAACTGCATCTGGCGTGCCTGATTGGCCGTTCCGGTAACTTTCCCGAATGTGCTGAGCGAGCTGAAGTTGTTTCCCGGAGTTCCATAAACCGCATGGTTCGCCAAGTTGAACGACTCCACCTTGAACTCCAAATGGCTTGCCTCTCCCCCTGGAATCTTGAACTGCCGGAAGACAGAGAAGTCGAGGTTCTTAAAGCCGTCCGTGCGCAGGATATTGCGCCCGGAATTGCCGAATGTGAATGGTGCTGGCGCAGCAACCTTTGACACATCGAACCACTGGCCAGTCGTGGGATCGCTGCGCTTGGGATTCCCCAACAAATTTGCGCGGAGGTAGGTGCCGGCGTTTCCTGTGTTAGCTAAATCGCCACTGACTACAAGACTGTACGGCGTGCCTGACCGCAGCAGCAGGATGCCGTTCACCTGCCAGGGGCCGACGACGTAATCCAACACCTTGTTTCCTGTTTGGTACTTCTGGCCCGTGCCCAAAGGTAGAGTGTAGTTGAAGTTGGTGGTAAAGACATGGGTCAGATCGAAGCCCGACACGCTGCGGTCGCTGTTGAACTTGTATGGGTTCTGGATGGAACAGCCTTCCACTCCATACCATCCGGAGCAACCGATGTCGATTGATTTGGAATAGGTATAGTTCACCATGTAGGCGAAGCCGCTGCGGAACTTCCTGTCAAGGAGGAACTGCAACGAATTGTAGTTGCCGCGGCCCCAACTGCGGTCATAGTAAGAAGGCCGGATGTAGGGGAACGGCTGACGCGCAGTCGCGTCGCCCGGACCCGGTGTAGTTGCCACGTTGTAGAATCCTCCGATATCCAGACGGCGCGAACCGGAGCCTACATAGTTGACGCTGACAACCGTGTTGCCGGTGATCTGGTGTTGGATGCCCAGGTTCCACTGCAAGGAGTAGGGGTTCTTCGCGTATGGGTCCATGTACCACTGCACCTGGTTGAACGGCGTAGCGGCCGGCAGAGCACCCGACCCAAACGGGTTCTTCCCTGTGACGCTGGGCGTTGGACGCGCTGCCGTGGGATTATTCAAGTTCTCCTGCAATTGCTCGCCCACACTCGGCCATTGTGCCGAGTAGTTTTGCGCGGTCTGTACCACTGCGGCGTAGTTGTCGAAGAACATACCGAACGACGCACGAATGGCGGTCTTCGCGTCCAGGCGATAAGCAAGGCCAATACGCGGCTGCCAGTTGTCAGTCGAATCATGATAGATCTTTGCTGTCGGAGAGACTTCCACGTGATCGGGCAACTTGCCGCCAGGAATACACGGCGCCTTCTTCAGGTCGTCGCAGGATCCAGGCTGCTGTTGAATGATGTACACGCCGCGTTGCATGTCATAGGAGCCGGTAAAGATGTTCTCGTTACCCGTTTCGCCCAATGCCGGAATGAAAGTACGGTCGTAGCGAAGGCCGTAGTTAAATGTCAGTTTTGCGGAAACTTTCCATTGATCCTGGGCGTAGAAGCCCATCACCCCTCCGCGGCGCACGGTAGTTGCGCGGTTGCGAAAAGTAGCGGCGTCAGGAACGTCCAGCAGGAATGAAGCCAACTGGCTGCCTGTAGACCCGGGGTTCTGCGGGTTGGAAGTCTGAAACGCCCTGTATGTCGCACTACCGGTGCGGGGAGATCCGTAGAAATCCATATTGTTCCACTCGCCGCCCACCTTAATGGAGTGCGAGCCGATGATTTTGGTGAGCCCCGACTTGTACTGCCAGACATCGGATGGCCGGTTGAGCGAAACGCTTTCTCCCGCACCGGTCCATGAATCGATCGACAGGCCCGGAACAAGCGTTTGGCTGTCCAGGTATTGGGTAAAAGCAGGCGTATAGCCAACGCCCGTAATAAAGCTGCTTGGCAGACCCTTGAACAGTTGGCCGCTGTTATCTACGTTGGTAATACGGCCAAACATCACCTGCAGTACTGTAGAGGGGCCGAACGTATGCACCCAACTGGTGCCGATGTTCAATGCCTCGAAGCTGCGAAAGCTGGGAAGAATCGGGCGGCCGCCGGAGGAAGTCTGATCGAGATTCGACGCGCTGAGGCGGAAGAACATATTGTCCTTCGGGCCCAGCACGCGATCGATGCGGGCGCTGTATTCGTCGCTGTTTTGCGCCAGCGGAGTGGGGTCAATGGCGTTGCGGTCAGCCGTGATGAGGGCACCCGCCGCTGGGAATGTCGTCCTGGCGTACAGCAGGTTGCCAGCGTTAATACGGCTTAGCGGAATGCGATTCCCAGGGAACGGATCGCGGATGAAGCCTGTGCCGTTGGGGTTTGCCCGCGTGGTGCTGGGATCATAGATCTGCCGTGTTTCGTCGCTCAGGTCGCCGTTGTAGTTTGCCTCGGTGGGAACGCGGAAGAAGGAATTGTTCGCCCGGCGGAACCGCCAGCCTTGGTAGCTGCCGTGCCAGAAGGTGGTGTTCTTTCCGTTGAAGAGCTTTGGGATCCAAACCGGGCCGCCTACCGAGACGCCAAACTGGTTCTGGCGGAACGGTGTAACTCCTGGCTGGAACGTGTTCCGCGCATCAGCCTTATTGTTACGCAGATATTCCCACAGCGAACCGTGGAGCTGATTCGTACCACCGCGCGTGGCCACGTTGATCACGCCGCCCAATACCCCGCCGAACTCAGCCTGGTCGTTATGCGATTGCACCTTGAACTCTTCCACATCGTCGATGATCGGGTTTACGGCTGGCGTGCTGAGCGTCAAGCCCTGGTTCGTAATACCGTCCAGCGTCCAGAAATTGCTGCGGTTGGTTTGGCCATTAATCGAGGGGAAGATGAACGCCCCGATGCCAGGATGCGCGAAGCCGGAGCCGCTATTCTGGGAAACGCTTACGGGCGCAACACCAGGCGTTAGCGACAGCAGTTGTGTAAAGTTACGCCCGTTTAGCGGCAGGTCCACAACCTGCGTTCGCGAGACAACCGCGCCCAACTCCGACGTAGATGCCTGCACTTCCGCGCCCACCGCCTCGACGTTCACCGACTGTTCCACTGAGCCCACCTCAAGGATCTGGTCGAGCGTCGCGGTCTGGTTAACGGCGAGGGTTAACTGCGAGAGCCGACTGGTGCGGAATCCCACCTTGGACGTGTCCAGCGTAAAACTGCCGGGATTCACGTTCAAGAAAGTGAAAACACCAAGGTCATTGCTGGTAGTCTTGAGTTCCACGTTCGTTCCCACGTTGCGCAGGACCAGTGCCGCACCGGGAATGGAGCTACCGGACGAATCTTTAACGGTTCCGTTGATGCTGGCGCTGGACGTCTGAGCGACAGCGGATCCGATCAAACAAAGACTTATCCCAACACATGCAACAAGGCGGTGGATTAACAACATACTCAACTCCCTTTAGCGATACCTAGTATATTTAGACTATTCCCAAGCGGGTTGAGATTACTATAGACAACTTTCTGGCTGAGGTCAAGGCCATAGCCAAAGAATCGGTCAGACCATTAGGATGACCTGTGAGTATGATGCGGACTGCTCTCGTGCTCTTTGTTCTCACCACTGGCGTGGCCCAAGCGCAGCAGCCCTGCGCCCCTTGCCACCCCAAGCAAACCGCTGCGTTTGCTCACACCCCAATGGGGCGGTCATTCTCTCCCGGCGGACCGTCAGGCCAGACACAATTCACCCACAATCCATCCGGTAGCCTGTTTGCGGTGAGCCCTGGATCCCGGCACAGCGCCCGGCGGTCTGGCTTGCTGGCCGAGTATCCGGTTGCGTTCGCCATTGGCTCAGGTAGCCACGCGCAGGGTTATGCCGTCGCTATAGGAGATCGGTTCTTCCAATCTCCTATAGCCGCCTACAGCAATGGCACCTCCTGGAACGTAGCGCCCGGGTATGAAACGATGACCGCGCCGGATTTCAACCGGCTCATCACAAGCGAATGCCTGCTGTGCCATTCAAGCGGCGGTCAACAGGCTCGCGTGGCGATCACCTGCGACCGCTGCCACGGCGACCCTAGCGCGCATCTTCGCCAGCCATCCCGCCGGACAATCGTCAATCCGGCCCGGCTGCCCCGGGCAGAGCGTGACAGCGTTTGCGAGCAGTGACATCTGAACGGC
>JANXXV010001026.1 GCA_025350445.1 Bryobacteraceae bacterium
AGATATTCCTCTTTCCCTCCACCAGCAAATCTTTATCCACCGACTGTTCCTGATAGATGGGAACAAGTTGCTTCACTTTCCCCTTGGCAATCTTCGCGCCTGAAACATCCACCAGGACTCTTGCGCCGCCGTCCACATCCAGCACTGGGACCACGCGGTTCGTGTCTTCCTGGTAGTTCATCAGATCCAGGGATACCTTGGCCATCAGGAAGTCCTTCTTCTGATACGAGCGCCGGATGCGGTCGAGACCGTTCTGCAGCCGGGCGTCGGTGGCGGGCGCCCAATCGCCGTATCCCAGAAACTTCCGCCAGCGGGCCGCTTTGATGATTTGATCCACCGGCCGCCCGGGATTGCCGTTCACCACTGGCGTGGTGAATTTCGCCCGGGAACCCGATTCAACCGACAAATGAACGTCGATCTGTTGCGAGGGCTGCGCCATCTTCGCCGAGGCGACGGTCGCCTGGTAGAAGCCGTTACCGCGCAGCACCTCGAGCAGGCTCTCCACCGCCCTTCTCAGTTGAGATTCGGAGTATGGATCCCCAAGCTGCAATTTAGTGGCCGTAACAAGCTGCCCGGCGTTTGGCGGTTCCGGAACGCCAGTAACCGTAACTCCCCGAATGAATTGCGTGCCGATGGTGATGAACTTGAGCGCTACCCCATCGCCGGCGGCTTGCGCATCCACGGATATCTCCAGGTAGCGTCCGCTGGCGAAGAGCTGGCTGATGGATTGCCGGACGTCCTCCATCCGCAACGCTTGTCCCACGGTCAACGCCACTTTCTTTTGCAGTTCGATGGGCAATAGCGGCTGCACGGAAGGTTCAAAACTGATCGCGGAGATCCGTTTGCCTTCATACCCGCTCGCACTGGCCGCCAGTGGCGCGGGAAAGGCATTGGCCAACAACGTCAGCAGCATCAGCGGCCGGATGCCGGATCTAAAATGCACTAGTGTCCATTTTAACGCACGCGCTGCTACCATCGAGGTTGCAACTGCCAAGTGTATGACGCCAGATGCCCGCGAACGTTACTCGCGTCAAATCCGATTTGTGGAAATCGGTGAAGATGGCCAGCGGCGGCTGCTCGAGTCCCGCGTGGCGATCGCCGGTTGCGGCGCGCTCGGGACATTCCATGCCGCCGCGCTCGCTCGCGCCGGTATCGGGAAGTTGATCGTCATCGACCGGGATTACGTGGAGCTGAGCAACCTGCAGCGCCAATGGCTCTTCGATGAGGCCGATGTGGAACAGGCGCTGCCAAAAGCCATTGCGGCCGCCAATCACTTGAAGCAAATCAATAGCGGTTGCGAGGTTGAACCGGCGGTTGTCGATCTGACGCCATCGAACGCCGAAGAACTGCTGGCCGGCGTGGACCTGATTCTCGACGGCACGGACAACTTCGAGACGCGATACCTGGTGAACGATTACGCCGTGAGCCGGGACATACCCTGGATCTACGGCGCCGCGGTCGGCAGCTACGGGTTGACCATGCCTGTGATTCCAGGACGCACGGCCTGCCTGAGCTGCGTCTATCCGAAACCGCCCGCGGGTGTGCAGCCAACCTGCGAGACGGCGGGTGTTCTGGGGTCCATCACGGCAATCATCGGCGCCATTCAGGTTGCCGATGCGCTGAAGATTCTGAGCGGCCACGCGGACCAACTGGCCTCTCGAATCACCACCGTGGATGTCTGGAGCGGAATGGTCCGTCAGCTGAGCCAGCCGCAGCGCGACCCGGCATGTAGCGCCTGTGGAACCAGGGAATTCCCGCATCTCCACGGCGCCATACGCGCGCCGGTCAGCCTGTGCGGCAGGAACGCGGTGCAGATCCACGAACGGGCGCGTCCGCTGGATCTGCGCATGCTGCAAACGCAGTTAGAGCCGCTCGGCCATGTGCGGGCCAACGAATTCGCGCTGCGCTTCTTTACACCACCCTATGAACTGACGGTCTTTCCAGATGGACGGGCGATCGTCAAAGGGACTACGGATATCGGTATCGCGCGGAGCTTGTACGCAAAATATATCGGCGCGTAGCCACAAACGTTAGAATGAATCCTTGACTCCCAAGCGGGCACTAATCACGGGTATCACCGGCCAGGACGGATCCTATCTGGCCGAGCTGCTGCTATCGAAAGGCTATGAGGTACACGGATTGGTGCGGCGCGTAGTGCTGGAGGCGCCGGAACAGAGGCTGAGCCGGCTGCTCCCTTTTCTCGACCAGATCAAATTGCATTCGGCATCGCTCGAAAGCTATGCAGGCATTCACCAAAGCATTGCGGCCATCGGGCCGGATGAGTGCTATCACCTGGCAGCGCAGAGCTTTGTGAGCTACTCATTCGACGATGAGTTTTCGACGTTAAACGTCAACATCAACGGCACCCACTACCTGCTCGCGGCGCTGAAAAGCCTGGCTCCGCAATGCCGTTTCTACTTCGCCGGATCGAGTGAGATGTTCGGCAACGCCGACGAGGCGCCCCAGAACGAGCGGACGCGCTTCCACCCCAGGTCGATCTACGGCATCAGTAAAGTGGCCGGCTTTGAGCTGACTCGAAACTATCGGGAAGGTTCGGGTATCCATGCCGGCAGCGGCATCCTGTTCAATCACGAGTCCCCGCGCCGCGGATACGAGTTCGTAACGCGAAAGATCACCTATGGTGTGGCGCGGATTGTAACCGGGCGGGCTCAAACGCTGCGCCTGGGCAATCTGGACGCCACCCGCGACTGGGGACACGCCAAAGAGTACGTCGAGGCGATGTGGCGGATGCTGCAACAAGACCAGCCGGACGACTACGTGATTGCCACCGGGAAGACACCTTCGGTGCGCGAGTTTGCGCAGCTGGCATTTTCTTGCGTTGGACTCGATTATGAAAAGTACCTTGTCTCGGATTCCAATTTCTTCCGCCCCGCGGAAGCACGCCAACTGGTAGGTGATGCCTCGAAGGCCCGGCGGCAGTTGCAATGGCAGCCGCGGACTCAGTTCGAGGATCTGGTGCGCGAGATGATTGAGTCGGACTGCCGGCTGCTGAAGGCGTAACTCTCCACTAATGGATTCGCTGCTCTTCACCGAAGAGTAATGTGTGAGAAGTCTTGCTGCTTTCTGTCTTGGAATCGCGACATTGGTTTCATCTCTTTGCGCGGCCGGTTCGGGGAACCCGCCCCTGCCTGTGTTCTTCTTCAGAAACAACGGCGAAGCGCCGCCGGCTGTTAAGTTCATCGCGCGAACTCCGGAGATTTCCGCGTCGTTCTCCCGTGACAAAATAGAGCTGCGGATACACGGAACGGATCTTCGGATCAGCTTCCAGGGCTCCGATCCCGGCTCCATTGTGACGGCGGAGCGCCCCCTTGCAGCGAAAGCGAACTTCCTGATCGGGGAAGACCCGGCGCGCTGGCGGGCAAACGTCGATCTCTATCAGACGGTTAGCTACCGCGGGCTGTATCCCGGCATCGACATGAAGTATGGAGGGGCTGGCGGACGGCTGAAATCGGAGTTTATCGTTGCCCCTGGAGCCGATCCTGGTCTGCTGCGCATCCGCTATGCCGGCTTTGAAGAGATTTCGGTAGATCGCAATGGCAGTCTCGTTTTCCGGCTGCAAAGCGGCCAGTTGCGCGAAGATTCTCCGGAGGTATATCAGGTTCGCGGCGGTCGTCACGTTGCCGTAGGGTGCGCGTATAAGCTGCACGGCGACGGCACGGTGGGATTCGCTCTTGGGGAGTACGATACGTCGCTGGAACTGGTAATCGATCCGGTGCTTTCCTACAGCACGTATCTCGGTGGTTCCGGCTTCGATGCCATCACCGGTCTTGCCGTCGATTCCTCAGGCAACGCCTACGTAGCGGGCTATACCGACTCTTTGGATTTCCCGATCGCGGGAGCAATCCAAGGCGCAACCGGAGGCGGCGTTGATGCTTTCGTCGCCAAGCTGAACCCGGCCGGAAATGCGCTGCTCTATGCCACCTACATCGGCGGCTCCGGAGATGATCGCGCCCGCGGCCTGGTTCTCGACCCATCCGGCAACGTCATCGTCACCGGCACCACAACTTCCCCTAACTTCCCGCGTGTGGCCGCATTCCAGTCCGTACTCTCCGGAGGCCGGGACGCCTTTATCACGAAGCTGAATTCCACCGGAAACCTGCTTGTATTCAGCACTTATTTTGGCGGCGCCGGCTACGACAATGGGAACGCGATTGCGTCCGATAGCAGCGGAAACGTGTACATCGCGGGAGACACGTATTCGACCGACCTACCGGTTTTAGGCGCCGTACAGTCCCTGAACCGGGGCAGACAGGACGGTTTTGTGGCTAAATTCAGTTCAGCCGGAGCATTGCAATACGGCACCTATCTTGGTGGGGCTGGCGATGACCGCGCCACGGCGATTGCGGTGGACAGTGCGGGCGCCGCCTACATTACCGGGAACACGACGTCTCCGGATTTCCCCGTCGCGAATGCGTTCCAGGCCGCAAACGCGGGCGGACAGGATGCGTTTGTCGCAAAGTTGAATGCGGCCGGAAGCGCCATTGTCTACAGTACCTACCTGGGAGGGTCGGGCGGAATTCCGGGCTACCCGGAATCCGGAAACGGAATTGCCGTGGATTCCGCATTGAGCGCGTATGTTACCGGTGTGACCCATTCCGCCAATTTCCCGACGGTAGGAGCCTTGCAAACCGGACACGCCGGTGGTGGCCTGGATGCATTTGTGTGCAAGTTCACTCCCGCTGGATCCGCCCTTGTCTACAGTACGTTTCTCGGTGGGATCGGCCTGGATACGGCAACGGCAATCGCAATCGATGCCGGCGGGACCGCATATGTCACGGGGAACACCACGTCACCCGACTTCCCCATGGTGAGTCCCCTTCAGGGCACAAAATCGGGGAGTGTCGACGCCTTCGTGGTAGCGGTGAATTCCACCGGATCGGCACTGGTTTTCAGCACCTTCTTCGGGGGCAATTCGGCCGACGGCGGGACAGCGATTGCACTCAATGGCTCAGGGAAGATTTGGATCGCGGGGCAAACTACGTCGACAAACTTCCCGGTGCAGACGCCCTTTCAAGCCACGGGTTACTCGGAGGGTAATGGTTTCGTTACCAGCATGACCCAGGCCGTCGCCCAAAAAGCTTCCATGTTGACGCCGGCGCCAAGCTCGACATTCACCGCGGCGGCGGTGACCTTCACCTGGACTAACGCCGGTGCATCGATGTACTGGCTCGACGTTGGCACAGCCTTTGCCCGCGCCGATGTAACCACGGGAAATGTGGGAACTGCGACCTCGAAGGCTGTAACCGGGATCCCCGTGGACGGCAGCACGATATACGTTCGGCTCTGGACCAACATCGGTGGAACCTGGCAAGGGTTCGACTACACCTACACGGCCGCCACCCTTACTACGATCACCAAAGCCGCCATGATCAGTCCCGTTCCGTCAACGACATTAGCGGGAGCCACCATAACGTTTTCATGGAACAATACCGGCGCTGCAATGTATTGGCTAGACGTCGGAACGGCCTTTGCAAGCGCCGACATCACGACGGGAAATGTCGCGGCTGCCATCTCGAAAACGGTGACCGGAATCCCGACCAACGGCGGCTCAATCTACGTCAGGCTCTGGAGCAACATAAATGGAGTGTGGTTGGGGTACGACTACACGTACACAGCGGCTACCCTGGTTTCTCCAAAGGCGGCCATGATCAGCCCCGCTCCGTCAACCACGTTGACAGGGTCCGCGATCACGTTCACGTGGAATACTACGAGCGCGGGTATCTATTGGTTAGACGTGGGAACGGCACTCGGGCAGGCAAACTTGTCCACAGGCAACCTGGGAGCCGCGACCTCTAAAACGGTGAGTTCTATCCCCTTGAACGGCAGTACCGTATACGTCCGGCTCTGGAGCTATTTCGGAGGGGCGTGGCAATCGAACGACTACACTTACACGTCAGCGGTAACTGAAAACCCGAAGGCAGTCATTACCAGCCCCGAGCCTTCCTACAATCTCACGGGTTCGACAATCAGGTTCCTCTGGAACAACTCGGGCGCGTCCATCTATCGCTTAGACGTCGGTACGGCGTTAGGATTCACGAACATCTATACAGCGACCCTGGGGACGGCCACATCTAAGACGGTTACCGCGATTCCCGTCGATGGGAGCAAGATCTATGTGCGGCTCTGGAGTAATATCAGCGGGGCGTGGCAATCGAACGACTACTCCTACAACGCGGCAACAGTGGACGATCCGAAGTCATACCTCCTGAGCCCCGAACCGTCTTCCACACTAGCGGGTTCGACGGTCACATTCACGCGCACTAATACCGGTGCATCCAATTACTGGATAGATATCGGCGTGCAAAGGGCAACCGGCGACATCTTCGGGGGAAGCTTTAACGCGGCTACAACCATAACGGTGAGCAACATCCCCTCAGGCAGCCGCTTGATTTACGTTCGTGTCTGGACTTTTATCGGCGGCGCCTGGCAGGCAAACGAATACACGTTCACGGGGCCGCCTTAGATCTGCGGATCTTCTGTCAAGAATTTGACAGTCCGTATTACGCCGTCCCGGATGGAGAGCGCCGGCTTCCATCCGAGTGTTCGAATTAGCTTGCAATCCAGAAGGATGAACGGACTGTCGCCCACCCATCCTCGTTCGCCCCCCGTGTACTCCAACTGGGGCTTAAGCCTCAGTTGCTCCACAATCCACGAGATCGAATCGTTCACCTCGCAGTACTCGTCCGTGCCTAGATTGAATACATTCACCTTGCCGCTGGCTTTTTCCAGTGCCATTAAAATAGCATTCAAGCAATCCTGTACATACAAATACGATTTTCGCTGACGGCCGTTTCCCAGAATCTTCAGCCGCGTTGGATCAGCGACCAACTGATGGTAGAAGTCGTAGATATGTCCATGCGTATAGCGCTCCCCAAGAATCGACACGAAGCGGAAAATGTAGCCCGTGAATCCAAACCCCTCGCAATAGGCCGAAATCAGCCCTTCACAGGCCAACTTCGACGCTCCATACAGCGAGGTCTGAATCGGAAACGGCGCGTTCTCAGGGGTTGGAAAAACACTCGCGTCACCGTACACGGAACCGGTGGAGGAAAAGACGATTCGTTTGGCCCCGGTGATTCGCATCGCCTCGAGGACATTGGAGGTGCAGATGGTGTTCTGTTCCAGGTCTCTAGTTGGGTGATTCGTCCCAAAGCGGACATCTGCATTTGCGGCGAGATGGAACACAACTTCAACACCGTCCATTGCGGCGACGATTGCAGCCTTCTCCAAGAGATCCCCGCGGACAAGCTGGAAACCGGGCGACCGCAAGGCATCCCGAAGAAACCGCTCCCGCCCGGTGGATAAGTTGTCGAATCCTACCACAACGTGCCCCTCCGCCAGCAGGCGGTCCACAAGAGCGCTGCCAATGAAGCCGGCTGCGCCGGTAACCAAAGTTTTCAATTTTCCCGCCCTTGTCTATTTGGAATGCGCGCCTCTTGCCGCCGCTTTCGGCTTTGCAGGCTGAGCGGCCGGCAGCGAAGCCGAAGAAAATCGAATCCGGAAGATGTCTCTGACGTTGCGTACGTTTCCGGCAACCAGTTCCAGTCTGCTGTCGCCGTCGTCCCGCCAGCGGATGGGCACCTGCGCGATATCTATGCCAAGGCGCTTCGCAAGCACCAGAATCTCCACGTCGAACATATAGCCGTCGATCTTCTGATGAGCAAAAATCAACTTCGCCGCGCGGCTCGAAAAGAACTTAAAACCACATTGCGTGTCCGATATGTCGCGAAGGCCCACCACGGCGCTCAGCAACACGCGGAAACCACGCGAACCCAGTTGGCGGTAAAACGGCTGGCTCTTCTCGACGTTGGATTCAGCCATAGCTCTCGATCCAATGACAACTTCGTACCCTTCGCTCAGCCGTTGCGCGATCTTTTCGAACTCCTGGATCGGCACTTTGTTATCCGCGTCGGCGTACCCGACGATATTACCCTTGGCTAGCGTGATCGCCTCGCGGACTCCGCGCCCCTTTCCGGATCTCGCTGCGCGCCCAATTACGCTAATTCGGGGATCGGACTTCGCCATGTGGCGCACCAGTTCGCGGGTGCCATCATCCCCATCGGCCGCGACAATCACCTCGTAGCGGTAACCGCGGCCACGCAGGTAATCGATGCTTTGGCTGATGGTCTGCCGTATGCCGCTCGCCTCGTTGAAAGCTGGCAAAATCAAACTGACGTCTACCTGTTCAATCATCGTCAATCATCTTGGGCCGCCCACGGGACGCCGGCAGATTACAACGCATCGAATGCCGGCGGGGTAGGAAACATAGCGCCGCATGGCGTTCTCCAGGCTCATGACGGTGTGCATCAACCGGCTGTCCTTCACCGCATGAATGTTAGAGGCGACCACCTCACGCTGAACGTCCGCATCCGCCTTCAAATATCTTCGATTCCGCTTCTTAACAAACACAAATCCGGGATAAATAAAGAATCCAAGATGGGACCGGTGTAAAATCTCGAACCCGGCGGATTTCAAAATAGCCAGTAAGTCCGCCATGCGATACCGCCGGAAGTGCATCAGGTGCTTATCGTATACATCGTACAAACCGGGGCCCGCCGGAGCTTCGATAACCGCAATCCCGCCGGGCTTCAAAAGCCTTAGCGTCTGCCGCAATGCCGATGCATCGTCCTCGATATGTTCTATTACATTGAGGAGCGTAACCCCGTCCAGGCACTTTTCCGGCAACGGGCACTGCGTCAAATCGAATTGCAACAGGGGAATTTCGGGGTTGGATTCGGCTAAATTGACCAACGGCCCTCTGACATAATCGGAACCAATCACCGTGGAAGAAGGAAAACTTTCCCTCAGAGCCTTTAGCATAAACCCGGAAGAGCACCCGATATCCATAAGCACCGGCCGATCCACGGAGATATGTGTTATCAGCGCCTCTATTGCATTCGCTCTGGAAGCGACGTCCATATAGTGATTCTCGCCGCCCGCTTCCTCGGAAAACGTGGTCAGATCGTCTGTCCAACCGGAACTGCCGGCGCCGTAAGCAAGTACCGGGACAAGCGCATTGCCCAGTTGGAATCCGTGGCCGGTCCATTCGGGGGCGTGCCGGCATCCAGGTGGTGGAGGAATCAAGAAAGGAAACACAGGAATTCAAAGGCAAATATAACACGTTGGCGGAACCGGGTAGTTCCTGCTAATTTTACTGGGTGACGACTCTCGCCGGATCTCAATTTGAGACAGTATGAACTTCGCGGTTATTGGTTGTGGACTCATTGGGCAAAAGCGAATGCGCGCACTACCGCCGGGCCACACCATTGTAGCGGCGGCTGACGTAAACCTCGATCGCGCCAAGTTGCTCGCCGGGCAATTCTCAGGCGCGCTAGCGACGCCGGACTGGAGAGAGGCTATCGAGCTGTCCTCGGTTGACGCCGTGATCGTAGCGACGACGAACGATTGGCTCGCCCGGGTTTCGCAGGCCGCGGTCGAGCTTGGAAAAGACGTTCTGGTGGAAAAACCGGCAGCGCGAACCAGCGATGAACTCAAAGCCGTGCTCGCGGCGGCGAAGCGCAGCGGCGCGTACGTTCAGGTGGGATTTAATCACCGCTTTCACCCCAGCCTACAGAAAGCCCGGGCAATTTTTGAAACAGGCGCGCTCGGGCCATTAATGTTCATTCGCGGACGTTACGGCCACGGGGGGCGGGTCGGCTATGATCGGGAATGGCGGGCCGATCCTGTGATTTCCGGTGGCGGCGAATTGCTTGACCAGGGCGTTCACCTGATTGACCTCGCTAGCTGGTTCCTCGGTGAATTCACGGTTGTCGAGGGACACGCTGAAACCTATTTCTGGGACATGCCGGTCGACGACAATGCATTCCTCTCGCTGCGC
>JANXXV010001049.1 GCA_025350445.1 Bryobacteraceae bacterium
AACGCCGCCAACCTTGGACAACTTCACCAATTCACTCATCCTAAAAAGTGTATCGCTTCTTTACATCCGCTTCCCTGTGCGAGACACTTCCCTCAGATGCATTTTTTTCCGTCTCGAATTTCGCTTGGCGTGTTCTGTGAACTTCCCACGCCCGCCTCTATTGAAATAATTGGCGCGGCAGGCTGGGACTTTGTCGTTATCGACTGCGAACATGCGCCCATCACCCCGCAGATGCTTCCCGATATGATCCGCGCCAGCGATGCCGCCCGCATCCCAGCCATCGTGCGCGTGCCCGAGAACAATGCCGCGGCGATTCAGCAGGCGCTCGACGCGGGTGCTTCCGGAGTGCAGATACCGCAGATCTCGTCAGTGGAAGCTGCGCGCGCCGCTGTCTCCGCTGCCCGCTATCATCCATTGGGACATCGCGGCTTCAACCCCTTCGTCCGCGCCGCGCGCTACTCCGCGGAACCTGTTGCGGACTTTGTGAAGCGTTCCAATTGCGAGATCACCGTGGTGTTGCAAATTGAGAGCGCCGCGGGAGTTCAAGCTGTCGACCAGATTCTTGAGATTCCCGGCATCGATGTGCTGTTCATCGGGCCGTATGATCTTTCGCAGAGCCTGGGCATTCCCGGCCACACATCGGACCCGCGCGTGTTCGCGGCCGGTGAAGAAATCGTAACCAAAGCCGCCAGACACAACGTCCGCGTTGGCGTGTTCACCAACTCCGACCGAGAGGCCGAACGCTGGAAGGAAATCGGCATCCAGTATCTGTGTTACTCAGTGGACACCGTGCTGCTGCTCAATGCACTCCGAAACGCACATCAACGATTGCGCTAAACGGCAGTGGCTCCGCCGTCCACCACAATGGCCTGACCGGTGATGTAGTTCGACGCCGCGCTTGCCAGGAACACCGCTACGCCTTTCAGTTCGCCAGCCTGTCCGGCCCGCTGCATCGGCACGCCTGTTCGCAAATAGTCCTGCATCATCGGCAGCACTTTCTCGGTCATGCGCGATGGGAAGAACCCAGGAGCAATCGCATTTACCCGGATGTTATGGCACGCCCAGTTTGCGGCCAGTTCCCTGGTCAACGCGAGCAACCCGCCCTTGCTGGCCACATAACCGGCGGTGTGCATATTCATCGAGCCTTTCAATCCGGCAATCGACGCCACATTGATGATTCGACCGTATTGCTGCTGGATCATCTGCCGCGCCGCGGCCTGACTGAACAGAAACGCGCCCGTCAAATTGATGTCGATCACCATCCGCCATTTGTCCAGCGGCATTGCTTCGGCGGGTGCACCCCAGCTAACGCCGGCGTTATTCACCAGAATGTCGAGCCGTCCGAAACGTTCGATCGTCTTGCCTACCGCGACGGAAACATCCTCCGGATTGGAGACGTCGCAAACCGATCCTTCGCACTCGAATCCTTTCGCGCGCATCGCGTCAATGGCGGGCAACAGCCACTGCTCGCGGCGCGCCAGCAGCATCAACTTCGCTCCCGCTTCCGCCAACCCTTCCGCTATCTCTTCCCCTAACCCGCGCGATCCGCCAGTCACCAGCGCCACCTGTCCGGTCAAATCGAATAGCGATTGCAATGTGGTCATGTTAGTCGAAAAGGTCCGGCTGCTCTTTTTTGATTCTTGCCCAAAGCGGCTGGAATTGAAACCAGCCGGCGCTGGGGCCTCCCAACTGTCCGCGGGTAATCAGCGCGCTCTCATGTTCAATCCGGATCGGCTTGCCCGCCGCCTCCGCCATCAACTGCACCTGGCAGCTTCGCTCCATGGTAATGAACCACCACGCCGCTTCGTCCACGGTCTGACCTACAGTAAGCAACCCATGATTCTGGAGAATCACTGCCTTCGAATTGCCTAAAGCCTGGGCGATTCGTTGGCCTTCCGAAGAATCGTAAACGATTCCGGTGAAGTCTTCGAAAAGGCCGTGATCTTCATAGAACGCACAGACGTCCTGCGTGATCGGGTCAAGCAGCCTTCCCAATGTCGACCACGTTTTCCCATAGACCGAGTGCGCGTGGGCGGCCGCGACTACATCGGGACGCGCATCGTGGATCCCTCCGTGAATGGCAAATGCCGCTGCGTTCACTGGCTTATCGCCCTCCAGCACTTCGCCGCGATGGTTCACCAGCACCAGGTCGGAGACACGGATATGGCCGAAGTGCATTCCGAACGGATTCACCCAGAAGTGGTCAGTCCGTTCGGGATCGCGGGCCGTGATGTGGCCCGCGACTCCTTCGTCGAACCCGAACTTCGAGAACAGGCGGAACGCTCCGGCCAGCCGTTCCTTCCTGTGCCTGCGCTCTTGTTCCAAAGTCTCAAACGCCGGCGGACCTGAAATCCGTAAAAGTTGTTGCACTGTTTCGCTCATAACCGATTACAAAACTATACCCGATTCATTACGGAGCAAGTGTAAAGTTCACGTCGATTACAGTAATCACCTCCACCGGCTCGCCGTTAAGAATCGTTGGCGCGTACTGCCATTGCTGGACGGCGGAAGTCGCGGCTTCGACTAGAAGTGGATGTCCGCCCACCAATTCCATCTGCCGGATTGATCCCTCCTTCCCGATCAGGACGTTATACCGGACGGTGCCTTGAATTCGCGCCTGCTTGGCAAGGGGTGGGTACTTAGGAGCCACTTTGTTGGTAATCTTTGCAGCTTGTAAATTGCCGCCAATCCGGATGCGCTTCACTCCGTCCGTTGGAGGAGGATCGAAGGTCGCGGGATCTCCAGACACCGAGGCCATCGGCAACGAGATGATGGCAGTCGTGTATCCGTCTTTCGGATCGGTCACCAAGCCGAGAG
>JANXXV010000113.1 GCA_025350445.1 Bryobacteraceae bacterium
TGTAGGCTAAGATGGATTGGAGTCAACATGGCAGACGAAATCACGAGAAAGGATCTGGCGGAAAGTGAGGAGCGTATCACAGCGCAGATCACGACGCAGATCACAGCGCAGATTCACGGCTTGCGAGGCTACTTCGATGAGCGAATCCACGACACCGAAACAAAGCTTCTCAAAGCGTTCCACGGATGGGCACGAACCATGGAAATTCGCGTACGGAGTGCCGACGAGCGAATCAGCATAATCGAAGAACGCGTTGCCGAACTCGAACGGGGCCGAGCGTAGCAGGTCCCGTATGACACTTTGACTGCGCCAAGCCGTCTTGTTTTGAGTTGGAGTGCTCACGTGGTCGTTTTGGTCCGTTGCCTGAGCCAATTTGAATGGCCGCGCAACTCGTTCCTCATGTCCGCACCCGTCAACTTGGTCTTAGCTGAACCATGGCTGGCTGCGGTCGTATCTCCATTTGGCTCTCCCGAGCTTGGCGAAACATGGCTCTACCGGTGATTGCCCGCTCATTTCCGCTATCGCGAATCGGCCCTTTATCCTAAAAACGGCAGTTGGTTGCGCCTAAAACCCAAGGCGTCAATTGCCTTCAACTATTTGAAAGCACAGGGCTTTTCACCCAATAGGTGAACTGCGCAGCAGTTGAAAGTATCTGATTCGACAGGGACAATCGACGCTCGAACAGTCCAACTGCCGTTTTTAGACTTATTTGTGCCTCGGGATCGCATGCCTCTCAACCGTTTACTCCGATTGAACGTGATTGCTTTCAACTGGCAATTAGGCGAACCCCTTTTGCAAATGCGCCCGGAGTAGCGCTGGCATCTCCACCTGCGCCGGCACCCGCAAAACCTCCAACCCCGCCGCCAGCCCACTCGCCACCCCGGCATCGGAATCTTCCACCACCAGCGCCCGGGTCACGCCCAGCCTTTCCACCGCCAACCTATACGGATCCGGCGCCGGCTTCAGACTCTTCACATCGCCGCCGAACACCGCCGTGTCAAACCGGTGCCGTACACCGGCCGCCTCCAGAATCGGCTCCACTTCCGCCCGGCCGCTCGACGTCACCACTGCCAGCCGGTAATCTGTCAAACCGTCCAGCAATTCGATCACGGTCTGCGAAACAGCCGGGCTTGCCAGCATCTTGTCCCGGAACATTTCCTTCTTACGCGGATACTCCGCAGCCAACAATTCGATATCCAGCGGCGGGTCCGATTGTTTACATAATACGGCCAGCATGGCCCGGTCGGATACGCCAATTCCCTGCTCGCTATAGGTCTGCCAATCCAAGGTCAGGCCGAACGGTTGCAGGATCTCCTGCCAGCAAACGAAATGCACCGGCTCGCTATCCACCAGCACGCCGTCAAAGTTAAAGAGAATCGCTTCGTATCTGCTCATCCCTACTAGAATCGCAGGGAGCGGATCATGTTATCAAACGTCCCCTGCATGTTCTGTTCGTCTTTCGCCGGCGCGATCAAAATCAGATACAGCAATCCATCAGGCCGGGCAACTGTAACCAGCGTGTCGTGCTCGGTCTCTCCCTTGTAAGGAGACTGCGAATACATCGCCGTCACCAGCGCGTCCTGGCCGCTGACTTTGATCAGCTTTGCCTTCTGCTTCTCAAGTTCCAAGCCCGGATTCGACTGCCGCAACTGCTGCAACAGCCCGGCCGTATCCTGGTTCAAGTCCACCCGGTCGCGCCCTTGCGGTATGTAGAAACTTGCCATCAATCCGTATCCGATCTGCACCTGCCCATGGGCATCCTGCGCCAGGCCGGAACGAGGCGCAATGGTGACCGCACTGCCGTTCTTGTCTCCAAAAACCTCCCAATTATCCGGATACGAAAGCGAGAACGATTTACCCTTGAAGTCCTTGAACTGACCGGATGGCGCGGTATCGGCCGACGGCGCCAAAGTGTTTGCGATCGTCTTCGGCTTGGCCGGCGGCAGAGCCTTCACGATGGCTTGGACCTCCCGGAAATTGCTGTTGGCGCTGGCCGTGTATTCCTTCTTCGGCATGTAGCGGATCTCATCCTGAATCGCCTTCATGCGGTTACCCGGATTCGGATGATCGGAGAGAAACTGCGGTCCGGAGTGTCCTCCCGAAGCTTCCAGCTTTTCAAAGAATCGGGCCATCTCAATTGGGTTATAGCCGGCGTTCGCCATCAGTTGCGCCCCATTCAGATCGGCCTGCGATTCCGCACTGCGCGAGAACTTCAGCAGCACCGAATTGGCCCCTAGACCGATGCCGGCGCTGGTAAGCTGCCCTAACAAGGAACTGTTCCCCATCACGGCCCCGGCCAACATCGCTGGAAGCTGAATGAAGTTTGCTTTCGTCGCCTGATTGGTTCCGTGACGCAGTGCGACGTGGGAGATTTCATGTGCCATCACAGCCGCCAGTTGATCTTCATTATCCGCGGCGGCAATCAGCCCGGAGTTCACGAAGGTGGGTCCGCCCGGCAGCGCGAAGGCGTTAATACTCGGGTCGATCACTACCTTAAAAGTGTATGGGAAACCGCCCGCTTGCGGCTGCGCGGCGAGGCGCTTCCCGATCCGATCGATGAAGGCTTGCAGCCTGGGATCCTTCACCACTTCCATCTGCTGTTCTACTTGAGCGGCCGATTCTTTGCCGAGTTGGATGTCCTGATCTTTCGAGAATAGATTGAACCCGGGCTTGAACTCTTTCAATTGGGCAAACGCAGTGCCGCCCACCATCAAAACTACGGGCCAAAGAAGCAATTGTCGTGCCATTCTCATGATTCCTCCAGAGTCAAAGTTCGCAAGATATAATAACGTAATGTTAACGCCTACTGAGAAGATCTGGCACAACGGCCGCTTTATCAAATGGGACGATGCCAGGATCCACGTACTTTCCCACGTTGTCAGTTACGGTAGCTCGGTGTTTGAAGGAATTCGCTGTTATGAAACCGTCGCCGGGCCCGCCATTTTCCGCCTCCGCGAGCATGTCCGCCGTCTTTTGGACTCCGCCAAAATTTACCGCATTGATGTTGGCTTCTCCATGGATCAGCTTTGTGAAGCACTGGTAGAGCTTGTCAGCGTTAACAACCTTCGATCCTGCTACCTTCGTCCTATCGTACTTCGGGGTTATGGCGACATCGGCGTTCATGGAACCAAGTGCCCTACTGAAGTCTATCTGGCTTGCTGGGATTGGGGCAAGTACCTGGGTGAGGAAGCTCTGGCCAGCGGCGTGGATGTCTGCATCTCCAGTTGGAACCGCATTGCGCCCAATACCCTGCCCGCCCTTGCCAAGGCCGGCGCCAACTACATGAACTCGCAGTTGATCCGCATGGAAGCGCAGGTGAACGGATACGCCGAAGGCATCGCGCTCGATTCCAACGGCTTTATTAGCGAGGGTTCCGGCGAGAACATGTTTGTCATCCGTGACGGTAAAATTTTGACTCCTTCGCTGGGATCGTCGGCGCTGCCCGGAATCACCCGCGATTCCGTAATCACGCTGGCTGCCCAAATGGGCATCCCGGTAGTGGAGACCGTTATCCCCAGGGAGATGCTTTACATCGCCGATGAGGTCTTCTTCTCCGGCACGGCCGCGGAAATTACGCCCATCCGTTCGGTGGACCGTATCACCGTGGGCGGCGGAAAGCGCGGTCCCATTACAGAGCGGATACAGAAGGAATTCTTCGCCATCGTGAGAGGAACCACTCCGGATCGGAACGGTTGGCTTACGCCGGTGGGAGCCCGGAAACTTGCGGAAGTAACGCAGTAAAATCGAGAACCTTTACGGGACGCGTCCGAGCGGTATACCTCCCCCGAGATCTCCGCTCGAACGTGCCCGTATCAGGATCTGTGTTCAGTTGTAGCAAGCCCGCCATGACGAATCCAGTGCAATCTTTCACGGGCAGGTCCTTTTCAACAATTATTTGCGCGTATCGGTTCATCACGTTAGCGCCGGCGCCCTGTTTGAAAGTTGTGCATAAAACAAGAACCCTATGAAATGTTACGGCATAGACGCCATCTCCGGCGGGCATGTTGCAGTTTCCTTCGACCGCGTGATCAACGGCGTGGACTATTTGATCGACCCGCTGATGGACGCAGATTACCTGGCGCCGGCTTGGATCGATCTGCAAGTAAACGGGTACGCCGGGGTGGACTACAATTCGCCGGTCACGCCGCACGAAGAGATTGCGAGGTCGATCCGCGTTCTGCACTCCACCGGCACGGCGCGCTTCTTTCCCACAGTAATCACCGGCTCGCCGGAGAATATGCACGGGTGCCTGCGCAACCTGGCGAAGGCAAAGGAAACGTTGGCCGGGGGCGAATCGATGGAAGCGTTCCACGTGGAAGGGCCGCACATCAGTCCGGACGACGGGCCGCGCGGCGCTCATCCGCAACAATGGGTCCGGCCGCCGGATATCGACGAGTACCGCAGGTGGCAGGAAGCGACCGATGGCAACGTGCGGCTGGTGACGTTGTCGCCCGAGTGGCCGGGGGCCGCTAAGTACATCGAAACCGTAGTGGCGGATGGCGTAGTGATTAGTATCGGCCACACGAAGGCGACCGGAGAGCAGATTCAAGACGCGGTAAATGCCGGCGCGACGAAGTCGACACACATCGGGAACGGTGCTCATTCGGTGCTGTCGCGGCATCCGAACTACATCTGGGAGCAACTGGCGGAAGACCGGCTTTCGGCTGGCTTTATCGTCGATGGAATTCATCTGGGGCCGGCGTTCCTGAAGGTGGCGCTTCGGGCAAAGACGGTGGCGAGGTCGCTGCTGGTGACCGACGCGTCGATGCCGGCGTGCGCCGCACCGGGGATTTACAAACTCGGTGAGCAGGAAGTGGAATTGACCGCTGACAACCGTGTGGTGCTGGTGGGTCAGACGCGCCTTGCGGGCTCCGCGCTGCGCATGGATCGGGCCATTGAGAACGTGATGCGCATCGCCGGGCTTTCGCTCGTTGAAGCATTAACGATGGCGAACCGCAACCCGGCCCGAGTGGGTAGAATCGGCGGCCGGCAAAGGGGCCTTGCGACTGGGGAGCGTGCCGATCTGGTGCTGTTCCGGTTCGATAAGGAAACCAAGTC
>JANXXV010000059.1 GCA_025350445.1 Bryobacteraceae bacterium
CCACCAACCTCGACCCCGCGGATTTGGCCGACGAAGCCTTCCTGCGCCGTATCCACAACAAAATCTACATTGAGGCCTGCGATTCAGTCGTGTTCGACCAGATCTTCCAGCGGGTCGTAACCAGCAAAGGAATCCCTGCCGAACCCGACAGCGCCGATTTCCTCCGCAAAATCTGTCTCCGCGAAGGCCGCGTCGAACTCCGCGCCTGCTACCCTTCCGATATCTGCAATATTCTGCAATCCATCAGCCGCTACGAAGGCCGCCCGGTTCAGATGTCCAAACCCAACATCGAGAGAGCCGCCGCCCTCTACTTCGCCAGATCTTGATAAAATTGAGATAATCGGCAGAGAGATGAAACTCCTCGCCGTTTTCCTCATAGCCTCAAGCCTCTGCCCGGCGGCAAGTCTAAACCTGGGTAGCCCATTCACGCTTAAGCAACCAGACCCCATAGGCAAAATAGCCTCAGCTCCCGCCGCCTATGTGGGAAAAACGATACAAGTTAAGGGGAAGATCACCGAAGTCTGCCGGATGATGGGTTGCTGGATGAACCTCGCCGACTCCGAAACCGGCAAGCTCCTCAAGATCAAAGTGAACGACGGCGACATCGTATTCCCAAAGGACTCCGCCGGCAAACTAGCCATCGCCGAAGGAAAACTCGTCAAAATCGAATTAACACGCGACCAGGCCGTTGCGCAAGCCAGGCACGAAGCGCAAGAGCAAGGGCATAAATTTAACCCTGCTTCCATCAAATCCGGCGCAACCATGTATCAGCTCCAAGCCACGGGCGCTTTAGTCCTCGAATAACACTCTCCAAATGAAACGAATTTCCGCTCTATTTGCAATCGGTGTGCTTCTGGCCGCCGCCGCTCTACCAGCCGCTCCAAAGAAGCCCAAACTGATCCTGACCATCGTCATCGACCAGTTCCGCTACGACTACCTCACCCGCTTCCGCAGCGACTATAAAGCAGGATTGGCCCGTCTGCTGGACCACGGCGCAGTATTCACCAGCGCCTACTACGAACACTTTCCTCCCGTTACCGCCGTCGGCCACTCTACAATCCTCAGCGGCGCCACGCCCTCGGTCAGCGGAATCGTCGCCAACGAATGGCTGGACCGCGAATCCGGAAAAGAAATCACCAGCGTGAGTGACGATGCCGCAAAACTCCTCGGCGGCAAGCCCGGCGACCCGGGCGCCTCCCCGCACCGCCTTCTGGTAAGCACCGTTGGCGACCAGTTGAAGATGGCCAACAACAACCAGACCAAATCCATCGGCGTATCCATCAAGGACCGCAGCGCCATTCTTCCCGTAGGCCGTATGGCCAACGGCGCGTTCTGGTTTGATCCCGCCTCCGGCAACTTCGTCAGTAGCACTTACTATTTCGACGCGTTGCCCGCCTGGGCCGCCAAATACAATTCTGACCGCGGAGTCGACAAATTCCTCGGCAAAGGCTGGTTGCCCTTCGACGCCAAGCCGGGCGCAACAGCCTATACGATTCTGCCCGCACAACCAGGCAAGGAATTCTACGACGCCCTGGAGCGCACGCCCTACGGCAACGAAATCATCGAACAGTTCGCCGAAGCGGCGCTGAAGGCGAGCAACTCGGCCGCGGCCTGGCAACCGACCTCCTCAGCGTCAGCTTTTCCTCCAACGACAGAATCGGACACACTGTCGGCCCGGACGACGCGCGCATCCGCGATATCTCCATCCAGACCGACCGCCTCATCGGGCGATTGATCCATTTCGCCGAGTCCAAAGCCGGGGCAGGAAACGTGTTGGTCGTCTTAACAGCGGACCACGGCGTGTCCCCCGTTCCCGCTTTGAGTGCCGAACGTCACCTGTCCGCGGGCTTCATCAAACCCGACACCATCGCCACCACCCTGCAATTGGCCCTCACTAACAAGTACGGCGCGGGCGACTGGGTGCAGATGAAAAAGGGTTACGAGATCGTCTACCTCAACCACCCTCTCATCGCCGGGAAGATTCTGAACGAAGCCGATGTGCAGACCACCGCCGCCGCCGCACTCCTGACTATTCCCCACATCGCCCGCGTCTATACCCGGTCCCAGTTGCTGCGCGGCGAATTGCTCGACGACGTGATCGACCATCGAGTCCGGGCCGGTTTCAACGTCGCCCGTTCCGCCGATCTGTTCGTCGTGCTCGATCCCTTCTACCTGTTTCAGAATGCAGCCACCGGAACGTCGCATACCTCCCCCTACAACTACGACACGCACGTCCCAATAATCTTCCTGGGCCCGCAAATCAAGCCCGGCCGCTACAACACAAAAATAGCAGTGAACGATATCGCTCCCACCTTGGCAAATCTGCTCGAGATCGAAGTTCCGAACGGCTCGGTAGGCCGGGTGCTGGACGAAATCCTCGAAAAATAGGCTGGCGCGCCACACCATCGCCAACCCGGGGAGGCACCGAAGGGTTGTCGACAGGGTCGCCCGTCATGCTTTGCAATTGGCCGAAGCTAGCGTGCCGTCCCGGCTAATTCTTTACAACATGTTACTGGGCGCAAGGTGGGGCAGACACCTTGTCTGCGCGCGACCCCCCCGGTCGCGCTCTTGCGCCCGTCGTCAACTCTTACGGGGCACAAGACGCTAGTGTAGGGTCTTCAAAATAACTATACAGCCCCGAGGACGGCGGACCCATGGTCCGCGCCGAGGCTCCTGCCTTTGCTTCCCGGATCACAAGCGCCATCCAGGCGGATAGCCGCAGAGCCGGTGCACCCCCCCGTCCAATCCGAGTGCCGAGCCAATTTGCGGACACCAGAGCATAAATCGGTTCGCTACAATTACGGAAAAGACACAAACTCCCAGCGCGGTAGCTCCCGGAACCCATCGAAGCCGCCGCAACGTACACCAACAATCCAAGCGGGACAGCGGTTCAGATGCCAAAGAAAACCGGACACGATCTCTCCACAAAACGGCCGCACAAACCCCGGCAAGCTGGGCTCCGCCTCATCTGGTACAGGCTTTCGGCCTTGCTCGCCGTCCTCGGCCCGGGCTTCATCACCGCCAACGTCGACAACGACCCCGGCGGCATCCTCACCTACTCTCAGGCGGGAGCAAAGTACGGCTACGCCTTGCTTTGGACGCTCATTCCTACAACCATCGCTCTCATCGTGGTTCAGGAGATGGCGTCCCGCATGGCCGTCGCAACCGGCAAGGGGCTGTCCGACCTTATCCGCGAGGAGTTCGGCCTGCGGATCACCTTCTTCACTATGATCGTGCTCGCCCTCGCCGACCTCGGAAACATCTTCGCGGAGTTCGCCGGCATCGCATCGGGAATGGGCATTTTTGGAGTCACCAGGTACATCGCGGTGCCATGCGGGGCGGCACTCGTATGGTGGGTCATCGTCAGGGGTACCTACAAACCTGTCGAACGCATCCTGATTCTCTTCTCCCTGGTCTACTTCGCCTATCCGGTCTCCGCGTACTTTGCTCATCCCGATTGGCACACCGCTCTGGTAAAGACCATCGTTCCGGAGTTTCGATCCGACCCGGGTTACATCACTATGATGGTCGGTTTGATCGGAACCACCATCACGCCGTGGATGCAGTTCTATCTTCAGGCATCCATCGTCGAAAGAGGCACCGGGAAAAAGGACTACCGCCTCGCACGCTGGGACGTCGTCCTAGGTTGCATCGTCACCGACGTGGTTGCCTTCTTCATCGTGGTCGCCTCCGCCGCCACCCTCTTCAAATCGGGCCACGGAGAAATCAGCGATGCAGCGGAAGCGGCACTGGCATTGAAGCCGTTCGCAGGCCAGTTCGCCACAATTCTATTTGGAATCGGTCTGGTGAACGCCTCCCTTCTTTCAGCGGCCATCCTTCCCTTGGCCACGGCATACAACGTATGCGAAGGCTTGGGCTTTGAGTCCGGGATCGACAAACGATTTTCACAAGCCAAGATTTTCTATTCTTTGTACACGTCCCTCATCGTGCTGGGCGCCGGGTCCGTGCTCATTCCCGGCTTGCCCCTCCTCAAGCTCATTCTTATGTCGCAAGTAGCGAATGGTGTCCTCATCCCGTTCGTATTAATCTTCATGCTGCTTCTGGTGAACAAGAAAAGCCTCATGGGCGATATGCGGAACCGCTTGTGGCAAAACATCGTCGCCGGTGCAACGGTGGTGATCATGATAGGGCTAACGGCAATGATGGTATGGAGTTCCATTTTTGGCTGAGCGGTATGGGGACATCCGCTACACTCGGCTAATGCTCCAGTGCCCCGTCCGCGACTGCCAACTTCCCCTACAGCGCGATGACCGGCGGCGGCTCTGCCCCCGAGGCCATTCTTTCGACGTAGCCCGCAGCGGATACATCAACCTGCTTCAGCCCCAGGAACGCCGCTCCAAGCATCCCGGCGACACCGCAACCGCCGTGGCAGGAAGGCGCCGCCTGCATGACCTCGGCGTGACGGAACCGCTTCTCCAAGCCATCGAGCAGATCATCGCCCCATCCCCAAACGACGCGGTCCTCGACGCCGGCTGCGGCGACGGCTACTACCTCGGCTCCCTCGCCACCCGGACCGGTTTCGACGCCCACGGAGTAGACATCTCCATCCCGGCCATTGACGCCGCCGCCCGCCGCTACCCCCACTGCGAATGGATTGTAGCCAACGCCGACCGCCTCATTCCCTACGCCAACCACTCGTTCTCCGTAATCCTCTCCATCACCGCACGTATGAATCCGGGCGAGTTCCAACGTGTCCTGCGCGGCGATGGACGCCTGCTCGTCGCCCTGCCCGCCCCTGACGATCTGATCGAACTCCGCGGCGCCGGGCGCGACCGCACAGCGCGCACGGTCGACACATTCGCCCCCGCCTTCACGCTGGTCAATCAGATCCGCGCCACCACCACGGCCGACCTCGACGCAGCCGCCGTTCACGACGTGCTGCACTCCATTTACCGGCCGATGCAGTCGAAGCCCGCCCCAGCGATGCGGGTAACGTTCAGTCTGGATCTGCTGCTGTTCCGCCCAGGCGCTCCACTCTGATATATTCCCGTAATGCGCTACCTGCTGCTCTGCCTGCTCGCGCCCTTGCTGCTGGCTGAAGACCTACCCCTAATCACAACGGTAGACCGCCAACCCCTGGCCGCCCAACTAATCCGCGTCCTCGACTCCCTGGAAATGCTGGGCGATCCCCTCCCCGCCGCCGACGTCAAAGAACTCCGCCGCCTGGCCGCCACCACCCCCGACGTAGAACAAATCCAAAAAATCCTGGACCGCTACTGCCTGATCGGCGTCAACATCAACCCCGAGAGCCGGGTCAAAGTACAGCAAGGCCCGGCCAAGCCCGAACTGCAGGAGCAAGGCTGGCGCACCTACCTGGTGAAGGTCCACAACGAAGCCGGAGTCACCGCCGTCCTGGCCGTAACCAGCCCCAATGCAGGCCAGATCGCCAATAGCCCGCAAGGCAATGCCACGCGCCGCTTCCTGGATATTCTGAACTTCACCAAGCAGCCCATGCGCCCCCATCTCTCGGGCCTCGAAGTCGAATACCGTATCGTGCAACTCTACAGCCGCGATGCCGGTAAGCGCGAAGCTAAGCTGATCTTCGACGTAGGCCAAGGCTCGCAGGACCTCGGCTTCCGCAACGAAATCGACATCCTTTTCACTGCCAAACCGGCCACAAAAGTCACCTTCCGCGTGCACGATTCCGACGGCTCGGCCACCACCGCCGGCTTCCTCGTCCGCGACACGCACAACCGCGTCTACCCATCCCAAGCCAAGCGCCTCGCACCCGACTTCTTCTTCCAGCCGCAGGTCTACCGCGCCGACGGCGAATCTCTCATGCTCCCCTCCGGCGACTACACCATTGAATGCACCCGCGGCCCGGAATACCGCAAACTAATTCAGCGCATCCACGTCAACGGCAAACCGCAGGAAGTATCGTTCCGCGCCGAACGCTGGATCGATCCCGCAAAACTCGGCTGGATTTCCGGCGATCATCACCTCCACGCCGCCGGCTGTTCGCACTACGAAAAACCTACGGAAGGCGTCTACCCGGAAGACATGATGCGCCACATCCTCGGCGAAGACCTCAAGATCGGCTCGGTCCTGACCTGGGGCCCCGGCTGGTATTTCCAGAAGACGTTCTTCGAAGGCAAGGACAATAAACTCTCCACCGTGGACAACCTCATGCGCTATGACGTGGAGGTCTCCGGCTTCCCCTCCAGCCACACCGGCCACATTGTGCTGCTCAGCTTGAAAGAACAGGATTACCCTCGCGCCAAGCGCATTGAAGACTGGCCCAGTTGGGGACTGCCGGTTTTCCAGTGGGCCAAGTCGCAAAACGCCATCACCGGTTTCGCCCACTCCGGTTGGGGCTTATCGCTAAAAGATCCAAAGGTCCCCAGTTTGGAAATGCCGCCCTTCGATGGCATCGGCGCGAATGAATTCATAGTAGGCGTAACGCACGATCTGGTGGATTTCATCTCCACCGTGGATACGCCCTACGCCTGGGAACTCAACATCTGGTATCACACGCTCAACGTGGGCTACCGCACGCGCATCAGCGGCGAGACCGACTTCCCCTGCATCTACGACAGCAAGGTGGGCCTGGGCCGCAGCTACGTCCGGCAGAAAGGCCCGCTCAACTACCGCGACTGGTCCGAAGGCATTCGCGAAGGCCGCAATTACGTGTCGGACGGCAAGAGCCACATCATCGATTTCCGCGTCAATAACCAGCAGATGGGCGAAGGCGCAAGCGAAGTGAATCTCGCCGCGCCGGGTGCTGTAAAGGTGACCGCAAACGTAGCGGCCTTGCTCGACGAATCACCGAACGAAACTATCCGCCAGCTCCGCGCGGACCAGAAGCCTTACTGGGATGTAGAGCGCGCCCGCATCGGCAACACCCGCACCGTTCCAGTAGAACTCATCGTGAACGGAGAAGCTGTAGCGCGCCAGGAAATCGCCGCCGACGGTCAACTCCGCCCCATCGCCTTCGACGTAAACGTCAAAGCCAGCAGTTGGATCGCGCTGCGCATCCTGCCCTCTTCGCATACCAATCCCATCTTCGTCCTAACCGCGAATAAACCCATCCGCGCCTCCCGCAAGAGCGCCGAGTGGTGCCTGAAAGCCGTGGATCAATGTTGGAGCCAGAAGGAATCCAAGATCCGCCTCGAAGAACGTGGCGCAGCCGCCCAAGCCTACGAATTCGCCCGCCAGGCCTACCGCCAACGGATGGCGGAATCGAATCAATGACAAAACTCCTCGCCTGCCTATTTCTGGCAGCCGCACAGCCGCAGCCGCTGAAGATACTAATCGTAGACGGTATGAACAATCACGATTGGCAGTATTCCACAGCGGCGGTGCGCCAAATCCTCTCCGCCACCGGACGATTCACCGTCGACGTGGCCACAGTAAATGGATCGATGCCCTGGAACCCGGACTTCCAGAAATACAACGCCATCTTCGTCAACTTCAACGGCGGCCATAAAGACGACGGCGTCCGCTGGCCGAAACAAGCCGAAGAATCTCTCGAACGCTATGTGCGCGCGGGCGGCGGCCTCATCGTCTTTCACGCAGCCAACAACGCCTTCCTCCACTGGGACGCCTATAACGAAATGATCGGCCTCGGCTGGCGCGATAAAGCCTTCGGCCCCGGCCTGGCAGTATCGGACGATGGCAGAATCATCACCATACCCAAGGGAACAGGCAAGGACCCCGGCCACGGCCCGCGCCACGACTTTCCCATGCGCATGGTCAACACCACTCACCCCATCACAAATGGGATTCCCACGCTTTGGATGCACCCATCGGAGCAGTAAACGCACGGCCAGCACGGCCCCGCGCAAGGCCTCACCATTCTCACGTCGGCATATTCCAAGGATTCCCTCCAGAACGAACCTATGGACTGGGTACGCAACTACGGAGAGGGAAGGGTCTACACCACCATGCTCGGCCACAGTTGGAAAAACGAACCCAATCCAAACTACGAATGCGTTGGCTTTCAAACTCTGCTGGCGCGCGGTGTGGAGTGGGCCGCCTCCGGCCGAGTAACCATCCCCGTCCCGGCAAAGTTCCCCACTCCCGCCTCGGTCCTCACCAACCCGCTTCCGTCTTCCGGACAGAAGTAGCCCGACACGATGAAAGACGGCAGCAAATACGACTTAGTCGTGAAGGATCTGTTCCAGCGGGATCATCCCAGCCTGCTGGACCATTTGACTGCCGGTGTCGCCGTGCGTGAGGTCCTGAACGTTGAACTGGCCCGCGTCGAGGAGCGCCGGGCCGACTTGGTGTTCTCGCTGGCGGATAAAACTCTTCTCCACATCGAGTTCCAGAGCGGCAACGACAAAGACATGCCATACCGCATGGGAATCTACTGCCTGTTGCTCGGCCAAAAGTATAGGCGTCGCGTGCGGCAGGTGGTTCTGTATCTCGGACAGCCGAAGATGCGCATGGAGGATCACGTGGACCTCGGCCAGACCAGGTCCGCCTACTCGTTGATGGATATTCGCCAGATGGACGCCGGGCGGTTGATGGCAAGCGGCCGGCCGGGCGATCTCGCGCTAGCGATGCTCGCAGGA
>JANXXV010000125.1 GCA_025350445.1 Bryobacteraceae bacterium
AGCTACAAGTTCCGTCGCGATGATCTTGCCTTCCAGATCCTGCACGCTATTGAACGGCGAAGATTCCGGAACCGCCAACACCCAACGAACCTTTCCGAAACTCTGCTTGGCGTAGATCAGGTCAACCACCGTCTCCACCGAGGCTTCAGATTCGGCCACCCAATCGAGACCAGTGAGGCCCGCATCCAGAATTCCGTCTTCCACATAACGCGCCATTTCCTGGGCGCGAATCAGCATGCACTCGATTTCAGGATCGTCTATGGATGGAAAATAGGAGCGGCTGCTGGTGGTAATGTTGAACCCCGCGCGCCGGAACAGATCGATGGTCGCGTTCTCCAGACTGCCTTTTGGAATACCGAGCTTCAACTTCACTTGCTTCCCCCGTAAACAGCCTTCGGATCGTACGTCTGCTTTTCACTCTCGGTCCACACACCGTCTTTCAAGGAGCGGTAGAAGCAACTCTCATAGCCGTTGTGGCAGACGCCAGGACCAACGGCTTCCACTCGAATGAGAAGCGCGTCCAAGTCGCAATCGGTGGCGATATCCTTCACGATGAGCCGGTGCCCGGACGATTCGCCCTTCAGCCAGAGCTTGTTGCGCGACCGGCTGTAGAAAGTGGCATAGCCGCTTTCTATCGTCCTTTGAAACGCCTCTTCATTCATGAAGCCCACCATCAGGACGCGGCCGGAGGCGTTGTCCTGGATCACGGCGGTGATCAGTCCGTCCATCTTTTTGAAGTCGAGACCCATATGTGTCCAATAAAAAAGCCCGCCAGAACTTCTGCGGGCCCGATTTGCTCAAATGCTGTGAAGAATGACTAGAGCACGGCCCGATGCGGATGGTGACGATGGTGGTGCTGGGCGTGCCTTTGCATGAAGTTTCAGTATAACAGCAAGGCGCGATAAATTAAAGAACAGCCATGGACGAAAGCGCGACACAGCGAATAATGAAGAGTGGGTGGGCGCGCGGCCAGGTATTGCCGAAGGGCGAGAATGGGCGCAACCTGTGCCGATGGTGCAGTTTGGAGGTTCCTAAAGGCCGCCAGACATTCTGCTCGGAATGGTGCATTACGCAATGGCGGCTGCGCACGGACATGTCGTATCTGCGGAAATGCACTTTCGAACGCGACCGTGGTGTGTGCGCGCGGTGCCGGGTGGATACCATGGCCGAGTGGATTCACATCAAGCGGCAGCGCGGCGGCGGTCGCAGCCGGGCACTGGCAAAGTGGGGGCTGCGCAGCATTACGCGGAAAAGCTTGTGGGATGCCGATCACATTGTGCCGGTGGTGGAAGGCGGCGGCGGCTGCGGTCTGGAAAATATCCGGACGCTGTGTTTGATCTGTCACCGGACGGCGACGGCGGAACTGCGAGAGCGGCTGAAGCGGGGTTCGTCCGCGAATCTGCTGGTAGACTGAGAACGCACACTTCTTCAATATGGAAAAGCAAGTTTCCCCTAAGAGCTTCAATTCCTTCGACCCCCTGGATCTCTACAGAATCCAAGTGCGGGAGCTAAGGGGGTACGCCATGTTCACGATGGATGCGCAGGGCATCATCCTTACCTGGAATGGCGGCGTGGAGTGCCTGTTGGGCTACGCCGAGAAAGAATGGGTAGGGCAGCACGCGTCCATCATCTTCGTTCCGGAAGAGGCTTGCCGAGAGGTGTGCGAAGCGGAGATGCGGAAATCGGAAGAGGACGGTTTTGCCACGGACATCCGTTGGCACCGGCGCCAAGACGGAAGCCAGTTGTTCGCCAACGGATTCATGAATGCCGTGAGAGACGGCGCGGGAACGCTGATCGGGTTCACAAAGATTCTGAGTGATGAAACAGCTCGCAAACAGCTGCAGGACTCGTTGACGGAATCTAACGCCGCACTCGAACAGTTTGCCTACGTGGCGAGCCACGATTTGCAGGAACCCCTGCGCACGATGGGTGTGTACGCACAGTTGCTGGCGAAAAAATACAAGGGCAAGCTCGATTCCGACGCCGATCTGTTCATCGATAATATCGTCACTGGATCTAACCGGATGAGCACGCTAGTGAAAGATTTGCTGACGTACGCCCGCACCGCGACTGAAATCGGACGGCCCTCCTCCATCGCGCTTGACGAAGACTTGGAGGCCGCTCTTTCACAGTTGGAGCAAGCAATCGAAGAGAGCGGCGCAACGGTTACCCACGATCCCTTACCCACGATGCAGCTCGATCGGGGGCAGATGGTACGGCTGTTCCAGAATCTGGTGGGCAACGCGTTGAAGTATCGCCATCCGGATCAGCCTCCCAGAGTTCATGTCGGCGCCGAGCAATCCGGGGAGGAATGGGTCATCTCCGTTCAAGATAACGGCATCGGCTTCGATCCAAAGTACGCGGCGAACATCTTCGCACCATTCAAACGATTGCACACTGCGTTGGAATATCCCGGAACCGGGGTCGGCCTGGCGATATGCAGGCGAATCGTGGAAGCGCATGGCGGGCGCATTTGGGCGGAATCGGTGCCGGGCGAGGGTGCCACTTTCCGGTTCACGCTTCCGGCTGAAGGGCAAGAGCCTACGCACCATACGGCATCAATGGTGGGGCCAATCGCACCCGCTAGTTAAAAGCCTGGTCCAGATCCGCGATGATATCTTCCACTGCTTCGATCCCGATAGAGATCCGGACCAGGCTATCGCGAATGCCGGCGCGCTCCCGCTGCTTCGGAGCCAGATCGCGATGCGACGACATTGCCGGATAGAGCGCCATGGTATGCACGTCGCCCAATGA
>JANXXV010000129.1 GCA_025350445.1 Bryobacteraceae bacterium
TAATCGACGCCGTGACCTCCCACTTCCAAACCGAAAAGCTCAAACAGGAATCCGGCAATGACGGTAAAAACGGCGCTTCACCAAGGGTCAATCCTTCTTGAGGAAGGGCAAGTCCTTGCCCCGCGCCTGACCGCGGAAGTCCTGCTCTGCCACGCGCTGCAAAAAGAGCGGATCTATCTGTTCACGCACCCGGAAGCGGAACTCGGCCAGATTGCCTGGCTACACTACGGCCGCTATCTCTTTGAACGCATCAAAGGGAAGCCAACGCAATACATCACCAGGCGCCAGGAATTCTACGGGCGCGATTTCACCGTCTCACCGCACGTCCTGATTCCCCGCCCCGAGACCGAACTGCTGGTCGAAGCCGCCCTCACGCTTGAAGGCCGTATCGTAGACGTGGGCACGGGGTCCGGCGCAATCGCCATCACGCTAAGCCTGGAAAAACGACAGCGCATCCTTGCGACAGACATCTCCGCACCGGCACTTAAAATCGCGGCAGGCAATGCACGCGCGCTTGACGCAAATGTAGACTTCCTCCAAGGCGACCTCTTAAGCTCCCTAGCAAGCCGCTCGATAGACGCCATAGTCTCCAACCCGCCCTACATCTCAAACAACGATCTCGCAGAAATGCAGCGCGAAGTCCGCGATCATGAGCCGCATCTGGCCCTCTTCGCCGGACCCACCGGCACAGAAATCTACCGCCGCCTGATCGCTGAGGCCGCCAGGGCACTGAAGCCCGGCGGCAATCTCTTACTGGAACTGGGGTATGATTCGCAAGCAGCCGTGCGCGCTATGCTGGACGAATCCTGGACGGAGATCACCGTCACAAACGATCTAGCTGGAATCCCCAGAATCCTCCGCGCCCGCACCCATCCATGAGAACCATCTTCCACCTCGACATGGACGCCTTCTTCGTCTCGGTGGAAGAACTCTACGACCCATCGCTAAAAGGAAAGCCCGTCGTCGTAGGCGGAAAGTCCGACCAGCGCGGCGTAGTCTCCGCGGCCAGCTACGCGGCAAGGAAATTTGGCGTCCACTCCGCCATGCCCCTGCGCACCGCCCACCAGCTTTGCCCGCAAGCGATCTTCGTCGAAGGCCACCCCGAGCGCTACCGCGAGAGCTCGCAAAAAGTCTTCAAAGTGATGAACCGCTTCTCGCCCAAAGTGGAAATGGCCTCCATCGACGAAGCGTATCTCGACATGACCGGCACCGAGCGGCTCCACGGCCCCGCCATGAAAGCCGCGCACCTGCTGCACGAAGCCATTCAGCAAGACACCAACCTCCACTGCTCCATCGGCATCGGCACAACGCGAATGGTGGCGAAAGTGGCATCCGATCAGGCGAAACCCAACGGCATTCTCTGGATTCCACCGGGCCAGGAAGCCCGCTTCCTCGCCCCGCTCGACATCCGCAAGATACCCGGCGTAGGCAAGGCGACCGAAAAGCGCCTCAACGATTTCGGCATCACCCGCGTAGGCCACCTCGCCGCGCTCGACGAATCGTTCCTCGAATCGCAGTTGGGAAAATGGGGCCTTGCGTTAGCCGGAAAGGCCCAGGGCCTGGATGCCGGAGGCTACTTCGATTCCGCCGTCGGCGCGAACGAAGATCCGAAATCCATCAGCCACGAGAACACCTTCGACGAAGACACCGCCGACGCCGCGAAGGTGGAGGCAACGTTAGCCATGATGTCGGAAATGGTAGCCCGCCGCCTGAGGGAGCACAACCTGCACGCCCGCACCATCCAGATCAAACTGCGCTATTCCGACTTCAGCACCTTCACCCGCGCAGAAACCCTGGACCACGCAACCCAACTGGACATCGAAATAATCGAGACCAGCCGCGAACTGTTCCGCCGCAACTGGACCGGAGCCAGGGTCCGTCTCATCGGCGTGCAAGCGACGGGCCTGGACGCGCACGAAGGCCAGCTCAATTTACTCGAAGAAGAAAAAACCCGCCGCTGGCGCAACGCCCTGGGCGCGGTAGATCGCTTGAGAGACAAATACGGCAACACCAGCGTCTCTCTAGCCTCGGGCGTCAAAGGCAATTACAAAGAGAAGGTCCACGAAAACCCGGCGAATCTCCCAGGCAAATCTCCAAAGCCATAAACTGTAGTAGTCTGGGCCTGACTTGGCAGGCAGCGATTGCCGGTCTTTGCTTCTCGAACTTTGGGGATCGCTTGCCTACTTTGACAGGACGCCGCCTCATTACCGCTCGGGCCGGAACGGATCTTCTTTATGCCGAGCTGGTCCATCCTGTTCTGATGGTCCAGCTCGGCAGTGGTCCAGACGCCGGGTTGAGGCGGACCACTCTGGTAGGCGGCAAGTCCCGACCACCAGAGGACCGGCGAAGGCGAACAATAAACGCTATGTGGATTTCATAGATCTCTTAGGCTCTATGTTAGAACAAGAGGCGCAGCCCGAGCTGGATCAGCCGTGGCTGGTTCATGCTGGCGCTGACGATGCCGAATTGCGGATTACCTAGCGAGGTTCCGGGATCCGAAAATTGCACGCGGTTGAAGAGATTGAAAAACTCCGTGCGGAATTCCAGTTTGACGGACTCGGTGATGGGCGTCTGCTTGGAGACCGTGAAGTCAAAGTTAGCGATTCCATGCCCTCGCAGGTTGGGATCGGTGCGCGATTCGTTGCCGTAGGTAAAAGACGCCGGTTGGCTGAATGCCGCCGTATTGAACCACTTGCCGATGCGGCTTTGCGCCGTGCCGTCAATGGACTTGTCCGTACTGATCACGTTCGGCCGCGAACCGCCGCCGAGTGAGTTCGTCAGGTTATTCGAGGTCGTCAAGGCCAGCGGATACCCGATCTGGAATGTGGAGACGCCGTTGAGCCCCCAGCCAGAGAGGACCTTGTCGCCGATTCCACTCACGCCGCCCAGGAACTTCTTGCCCTTACCGACCGGCAGATCCAGTACGTAACTGAGCACGAGCCGCTGCGGAACGTGAAAGCTCGCGAGCGATTTTTCAAGCCTCAGGTTACTCGGATTCTGGACTCCGCCGACCGGATGGCCTGCTTCGAGCCATGAGGTCAGCGTTTCAGTGTCGCTAAGCAATTTGGCCCAAGTGTAAGACGCCTGCACCATCCCGCCCGCGTTGAACCGCTTGACCAGCCGAACCTGCAACGCGTTGTAAGTCGAAGAGCCTTTTTGCGCAGCGGCGTCGGACAGATTGAGGAACTGGGGATATGGCCGCAGTAGCTGGCCTGCGGTCGCGGTCAGACGGCCCAACTCACCGGCGCTGGTGGGGATCGCGCCGTAGAAAGGATTGTTCACCGGGGCCAGCAAGGCGGAGCCACGCGCCATGTCTTGCTCGGAAAGCATATTGATGGCGAGCTGCGAGAACGATAGGTGAGTCGCCTTCGATCCGGCGTAGCCGGCGTTCACCACGAAGCCATGGCCAAACTGGCGCTGGACTTCCAGGTTCCACTGCTGCACGTAAGGCGTCGGTTGGCCTGCTATCGGCGCCCGAAAGCTTTGTCCCTCGAATGCACGCAGTCGCGCGATATCGTGCCCGGGCGGCTGAATCACGCCGTTTGGAAACGGGTTGCTCAGCGTGTCGAGCGGTGTCAGGCCGCCGTTCGCGGACGTGACCATGGTCGTGGTCGCGGCGTTTACCGGAGACTGGAACGGAGCCATGCTGTAATTGATCTGTTCCGAGGATACCCACGAAAGGCCGTAACCGCCCCGGAGTACCGCGTTTGGTGTCACGCTGTAGGCAAATCCTAACCGCGGCGCTACCAACGGATTGTAGGAGAGCTGGTGGCGATCAGGGTGGGCAGGCGAGTTGACCAGAGCCATCTGTCCGCGCAAATTCCTGCCGGCCTGTTGGCCGAGCGGATCGACCGCGTCGGGCAGAAATACCGCGATGCGATCATAATTCTCCGTGAACGATCCCACGATGTCCATCCGGATTCCAAGATTGAGCGTGAGCTTATTGGTGGCCCGAAAGGAATCGGAGAAATAGTAGCCCTGGTAGTATTGCCGCTGAGCGGTGAACGCCGCTCCGGCTGCGCTTCCGGACGACGGAGTCCCGAGTAGGTAGGACGCGAAAGAGTATCCTGTATTACCCGGACTTAGCGGGTTAGTAGCGGTAAACACGTTGTTGAAGTTGAAGCTCCCGGCGGCCGTGTTGCTCTGGACAAAGTTCCAATCGTAGCGCCGCGCTTCGCCACCGAGCTTCAGAGTATGCCGGCCCAAGATTTTGGTCACGCTTCCATTAAAGGAGTAGTGGTTGTTGACGCTCTGGATGTACACGCCGCTGAAGCCCGCAAACCCGGTGACCGCCGGCAATGGAGCTACCGGCAATGAAAATTGAGCGGCCAGCTTGGCCCAGGCAGGACCGTACTGGGATAAATCCGTTCCCGTCTGCTGCGGACGGAAGGCGTGCAGGGCGCGAAGGTACGAGACGCGGAAGTCAACAATCGTCGTCGGATTTAACGTGTAGGTATCGCCGGCGACGAAGCCATTGGCTCCGTAGAGGGTCTTGAGACCGCCGAAGTTCTTGTTAAACGGATCGGATGGAAGGCTGTTGCCATCCCAGTACGTGTAACGCAAGAAGAGCCGATGCTTCTCGCTAAAGTTGTAGTCTCCGCGCGCTGTGTACTGATTCTGATTCCCGCCCAGGTTTGTGTTGCCAGCGAAATTGTTTACGTTGCCCGGCAGGTTCGGCTGCCCCCAAATGTTCATGAGAACCTTTGCCGTCGGGTCGATCCGATTGGCGGGAATCTTGTTATCGGGAAAAGGCACTCGGGTGGACTGCCCGGCGGGACAGGCAGTGGTACCCTGGAGACCGCAGGTCGTGTACGGATCGTAGATTTGCGGCAGTCCGGTGAAATCGCCCGACCGCATGGCGGCTGTCGGCACGGTTGTGAGAGTGGGGAGGCCGTTGCGAAGCGCAAAGCCGTCCCAGGCGAAGAACACGAAAAACTTGTCCTTAATCGCCGGTCCACCTGCGGTGACGCCATACTGGTTCTGTGTGAACGATGCCCGGGGGACGCCGGAACGGTTGTTGAAGAAGTCATTCGCGTTCAGAACGCGGTTGCGCAGGTATTCGTAAACGCTGCCGTGATACTCGTTTGTACCCGACTTGGTCACCATGTTCACCACCCCGCCTGAAAACCGGCCAAACTCAGGGCTCACGCTGTTGGTCTCGACCCGAAACTCCTGGATCGCGTCCTGCGACGGCACCAGTCCGACCGAATTCGCGTTGTTGGTGTTGGTGGGAGCCCCATCCAGATAGAACGCGCTCTGGTTGCCCATGCCGCCGCCAATCTGGTAGTTGCCCCATCCGGTGTTGTTGGTATAAGTTCCTCCCGCCTGATTCCCCAGTGGGCTGCCGGACGTCGCGCCTTGCGGCACGACTCCTGGCACGAGCGCGATGAGATTCAATACATTCCGCCCATTGAGCGGCATCTCCTGCACGACTCGCCCCTCAATTACCTGGCCTAGCGTTCCCGTCTGGGTCTGCAACAGCGGAGTCTCGGCCGAGACCGACACGGTCTCGGTGACATCGCCGACCTGCATCGTCGCGTCGATACGGAGCGTCGCCTGGATCTCTACCTGGATCGGTTCGCGGTTGTAACGCTTGAACCCGCCAGTCTCGATTTGCAGGCGGTAGCTCCCGGGAATCAGATTGACGAGCCTGTAGTTTCCATCGCCGTCGGTGACGGCCGGCCGCCGTTCGGCTGTTCCGAGATTGGTCAGCGTCACGGCGCCGCCTGGGATGCCAGCGCCGCTTGCATCGCTGACAGTCCCCACGATGGAGCCGTATGAGGTTTGAGCCGACAGCGGCCAGGCAGACACGACGAGGCAGGCCAGAATCAAAGCAGAGTTTTGGTAGATTGAGTTTTTCATGAGGGAGTGGAGAAACAATATCCTGGTATTCCGTTGTTAGCCAGAATTTCCGTTTTGCCCCTGGCTGGCTTCCAGTATACGCAATTCACCTCCGTTGGGGCTATTTCGTTCATGCCTTTCATCCCGAGCGACTCCGGCGACCCACGAAGGGTCCGTCGTTCCTATTCCGGGTACACGAAAGAGTTCGACAACCTCCGAGCCATAGCCGGGACCACAAAGCTACAAAAACAAAGGAATCTTCAGGAAATTGGGTCCGTTTCGCAAAGCCGCAAACAGCGCGTCGAACAAACCGCCGCAGCCCCCGAAACGGGAAACGCCCTAACGGAAAAACCCATC
>JANXXV010000131.1 GCA_025350445.1 Bryobacteraceae bacterium
CGAGCGAAGCCGCAACCGCAAGCTTGACGAGCAGGATAACTAATCGTTCTTCGAGCATGCGGACCTTGGGACATTATAATGAAGTCTCCAGTGATTGCGTCCAGCCAAGCTTTTGAACTGCTGAAAATCGCCGAAGCGGACTTTCCCACGCGGTTCGGGCATTTCCGTATTCATGGCTATGAAGGGCACTCCGCCTCGGGCGTGGAGGAGGCCGTTGTGCTGACGATGGGCGACATTCACAGTTCGCCTCCGCTGGTGCGTGTCCATTCCCAGTGCCTCACCGGAGATGTGTTCCACAGCCTGCGCTGCGATTGCCGCGCACAGTTGGAACTGGCGCTTTACATGGTGGGCGAGGAAGGCCGCGGGATTATTCTCTACGAACACCAGGAAGGCCGGGGCATCGGCCTCATGAACAAGTTGCGCGCCTACGAACTGCAGGATGGCGGCGCAGATACGGTGGAGGCGAATGAACAGCTTGGCTTCAAGGCCGATCTGCGCATTTACGAAATGCCGGGGGCGGTGCTGAAGCACCTGGGTGTTAACAGCGTCAGGCTGCTTTCCAACAATCCGGAAAAGATTCTCGCGCTGGAGAAGGCCGGGGTGCAGGTGGTGGAGCGGGTCCCGTGTATTGTGGAGCCTATGGCTGGCACGGAAGTGTATCTTCGAACAAAGAAAGAAAAAATGGGCCACCTGCTCGGCGAGATGTAGCGGCCACAGGACGGCGTGCGCCCCCGCCCGCTGCCCGAGCCCCCGCTCTGGCCTTCCAGTGCGGTCCTGGGGGGGACCGCCTTGCTCACTGCATAGGCGTTAAAATAACGCGTTGCCCAGACGACACCGGCCGCGTGCGATCCAGCCCTGGCCTATGTTCGCTTCCAAACTTCCCAGAACGGGGCTTCTCGCCCGCGTTATGGCTGATCCGAAAGCCTGTACGAGTGGGGCGTGACTCGACCGGAACCGCCGGATTGGGAGTGCCAAACGAACGCGTTCAGTTCATTGTCGCCCGTCACTTGAGTGCAGTTCCAGCGTCGATCATTTCGACGCGTTGTGACCGTCTCAAGCTGTACAAGGTTCATTGCCGACGTAAAATGGCCGTTCCTTCAGAGTGTCGCCAAGCGCAGACCGTTATCCGGCAAGAGAAAGGAAACTCGAAAATGTCAGGACATTATGATTCAAGGTCTGACCAGGTCGCGTGCTGGGTCAATGCACGATTAGTATGATGGTTGTTCCCGCGCGGTATGGCAGACCAAATCTCGCATGAGCATCATTACGTTCCGCGCTGGTATCAGAAGCGGTTCCTTGCTCCCGGCGAGGAGAAACTCTGCTACCTCGATCTGAAACCCCGAAAAGGCGGTCATCGACCAGCGGAGGTCCTACACGAAGCGGGCGCTCTTCAGAAGTTACCCTGCTCAATGCTTCTGGGTTCAGGACCTGTACCTGCTGCGGTTCGGGAGAACCGTCAATGACGTAATCGAAAAAGTCTTTTTCGGCAAGGTGGATGATCACGGCGAAAAGTCAGTCCGCTTTTTCGCAACTCAGCCTATTGATCGGGCACAACTGAACCCGGCTTATCAGGGACTCTTACGGTTCATCGCGGCGCAGAGGCTGCGAACGCCTCGCGGGTTGGACTGGCTCAAAGTGCAGGCGGGCGTCAAGGAACAAAACCGCGTATTAATAGTAATGCGGCAGATGTTCGAGGCGTACAACGCGATGTGGATGGAGGGGACCTGGGAGATTGTCAGTGCTCAGAATTCGTTGACGAAATTCATCATCAGCGATGATCCCGTGACCTTCTTTCATCGGAAAATCTATCCCCGTGAGGCGGCCTATCCGGGTGGCGGCGATTTCCCGAAGGTCGGCACGCGCACAATCTTTCCGCTTGGTCCCGATTTCTGCCTGATCATTACGCACCTTCAACTCATTCGCAATCCCTGGTGCAAGCCTCTCGACACGCGGCTGAACGCACGGCTCTTCGGGACCACAGTCGGTTATCTCGTCGGAATCCAGCATGGCCGGGAACTGGAAGAAATCGAGGTCGCGCGCATCAATTACATTCTGAAAAAGCACGCGACAAAGCACATCGCGGCAGGGAGGGAAGCGGATCTATATCCGGAAAAGACCCTTGCGAAAGTGGAGTGGTCCAAGCTCGACGATAACTGGTTCCTGCTGCCTAACTTGTGGAAGGTCCATTTCACGACAGGTATCATGATGGGGACGGCCGATGGACGGCATCTAGCGATTGATGAATACGGCCATAATCCCCGACATCCGGACTATCCAGGATAAGAAGCGCCGGGCAAAAGAGCATGAAACATTCGAAGTGAGCAAGTGCGAATGGGCGAAAAGACGCTTGGGAAAACCGCTGGCGCAGACATTGGACGTCGGCCGCAAGAATGAGGTCTATGACCGCCTCGTGCGGGAATACCTGCAACAAGAAGGTCTCTTGCCTCCTGAGGAAGCTGCTTCGGAGGGATGATGCTCCGTACACGGGCCATAAACGGTGTTCCGGGAAGTTGCAGCCAAACGGGGCAGCGACTGGATCGCTTAGCCGGGATGATCTTCGCAACGCGCGTTATTTTGACGCCTATGCTTGCTCACTGGTCCTCAGAACTCAAAGATACGGCGCGGAACTGCGCAGCCTCGCGTCTTTCTTCACCGTCCGCAGGTGATAATTCACATCGCCCAGCGAAGCGAACAACCCCGCGAACGACCGGTCCAGGCGCGACGGGCAGCGCCGTCCGGATTTAAAGTCCCGCTGCCGGAACAAATCGGAAGCGGCAATCACCGCGGCGCCCATCGGCTTATATTCGTGCGTCCCTTGCGCCCACACGCAATCGCCGTCAATCCAGAGTGCAAAACCCATT
>JANXXV010000133.1 GCA_025350445.1 Bryobacteraceae bacterium
GCCTGCCTGCAGAACTCATCACGGCTTAATCCGCTCGCTTCGTACTCAGCCGCCAGACGATCTGCTTCGGCTCGGCTTCGGTGTCGGCGGCTCTCTGTTCCAGAATCATTGTCGGTCACCCTTCTACTTCATCACCAGAACGGCTCCGTGCATAGATGGGTTTGCTCTGACGCTTACTGTCGGCTACCAATACTCCAGAACTGAATTGAATAAGTCCCATGACCGCGGTACCTTGTCACCGTTCTGCCAGGCACTGGGTCAAACCAGCGTCTCAACACTCAAGAACGCTCGCCATCGTTGCGTGAAAGCACTCAGAACGGCAAACTTCTACCATCACATCAACATATGTCCCATCTGGGTCCAGTAGCCTTCTTTGGCTCCGAAGTTCCATTGGCGCGGCCTTGGCTAATGAAGTGCACACTGAAGCGGGTAGCTTTCTTCAAAGGAGATCAAAATGAATCAGCGAGGCATTGCGTTACTCAGTGTTGTAGCGGCTGCGGTTATTACCGTCGCCTGTGCTTCCACCGATTCCGTGATCAGTACTGATGCCGGGATTAGCACGAAGGTGAGAGCCAATCTTACAGCCGACGATACCGTGAAGACGGCTCAGATCGATGTCGGCGTGCAGAAGAAAATCGTCACCTTGTCAGGAAGTGTCGATACTCAGGCGGTCAAGGATCAAGCCGTCGCAGTGGCTCGCCGAACCGACGGTGTTGCCGATGTGATTGATCAGACCACTATCAAAGAACAAAGCGCTGCTCCCGGTCCTGGGCACGGCCGCGAAATGATGGAGAAGGGGATGAAGATGGACGGCAAGGATCACATGAGGGATGGAAAGCACGAGTAGGCTTGCTAACCTACTCGAGAATCCGCGCGATGTGACTATTCAATCGGATGCTGCCAATCAGAGAGATAGGCTCAGTCGCTCTTCCACGGCCTCGACGCGGGTCGGTACGCGCAGGCCGTCCCTCCCTTCAACCTTGGTGCAAAGGCAAGATCAAAATGGGTCTTAACGAAACATACCTACTTCACGCGGCTATACTGTCAATCCACTCCCATGATGGCCAAAGGACGCCGATAATGGTTCCATCCGGCGCAACAGTCACGACGACGGCGGGACCGCTAGATGGGCTGCGCACGATCGATGTCACCTGGGAAAACAAGACAGTCATGATGTTTACTGTGGATGTCGAAGAGCGGGCAACGCTGGTAGACGACCTACGGCCTAAAGGTTTAACGCAACTTTAGGACACTATGTCGCGCCCTGCGCATCTCATCGCCGGAGCGGTGTGTGTTAAATATTAGATGATGGCGTTGCTTTCCAAAATGGTGGCGTTGCTCGCACTGGCCTTGCTCGCTGGCAATGCCCAGTGTGTGACGGCTTGTGCGTTGGAGCACTACCGGCCAGCGAAATCACAGCCGACACACTGTCATCACAAGAGACTTCCGGATAAAGAGCACTCGACTAGTGCGCCATGTTCGCACGATATAGCGATTGTGGAGTCGAGTGCGAAGGCCATCACCGCCGCTCCAGAGCAGGCGTTCACTGCTACCTTTTGTATGCCGCTGGTCGCCGAAGCCGATTTGCATTGCTTTGGCAATCGGGTCGAGGTTGATCTCTCGCCCCCGACGCCCAACCTCTCCTCGATCTCAGTCCTTCGGATCTAGTCCCCCCTTCGCCAGATAAGCGTTAGTGTGTGTGCGCCATTGCCGTACGTTGTCGAATTGACACGTCTACGCGTAGCCCTACCATGCATGTCGATACCGCTAGCACTGAGACGAGCAGCGCTTCGCCCATACGTGGGACACGCCCTCCGGCAAGGCATTGAGATTCAGGAGGAGAGATTTATGTTTATGAGCAGCAATCGTCGAGCATTCTTCACGAAGTTGACTTCCCTCGGCGCGAGCGTTTTCGCGGGAAAACGATTATTATCGGCGCAACAGCCCAAGCCTGCCCAAGGCGCCATGGGCCAAATGGACATGGGCACGATGCAGCACGGGAACATGCCGAAACCCGCGGCTACGCAGCCTGCCGCCAATGTTCGTGTGACACCCGGCACAAAGACCGGGGTGGCCGCGCCGGCATCGGTACCGGTCATCACCCTCGATATCGGCGACCTTCCGTTCACAATCGACAACGGCGTAAAGGTCTTCAACATGGTTGCCGAGCCGGTGAAGCAGGTCATTATTCCAGGAGGCATGGGCAGAACCTTCGATCTTTGGGGCTTCAACGGCAGCGCACCGGGCCCGACCATCCAGGCAAACGAGGGAGACCGTCTCCGCATCGTCTTCGACAATCACCTGCCGGAGCCAACCGGCATCCATTGGCATGGACTCGAACTCCCTATCGAGATGGATGGAGTTCCCGGGGTCAGCCAGAAACTGGTCATGCCGGGTGAGCGGTTTACTTACGAGTTCGACCTTCACCAGAACGGCACGTTCTTTTATCACCCGCATATGGCGATGCAGGAAATGGTGGGGATGCTTGGTGGTTTTATCATTCACCCCAAGACCGCCTATGCGCCGCATGTCGACAAAGATTATCTGATCGCGCTGCAGGAGTATGCGGTCCTCCCCAATAGCTCAATTCCCAACAGCATGAGCATGGAGTTTAATTGGCTCACATTCAACGGCAAGGTGGGTCCGGCTTCCACCCCTCTCGTCATCCGCCAAGGCGAACGTGTGCGGCTGCGGTTCATCAACATGGGAATGGATCATCACCCGATCCATCTCCATGGCTTTACGTTCTGGGAGACCGGTCGCGAGGGCGCACGCCAGCAGGAATCGGCGTGGACGCGAGGCAATACGACATTGGTGGGAGTCGCGCAGGCGCGCGACGTCGAATTCGTCGCGGACCGCCTCGGCGAGTGGATGCTCCATTGCCATCTTCCGCACCACATGATGAACCAGATGGCGTCGACGGTCGGTCCGATGACTCGTGTCGGCCGGGGCATGCAGGCGGGCGCCAGCATGGAAGACGGGATGGGCATGCTTCGCGACGGCAATGCGACTTCCGGCAACCGGGGTCCGAGTCTAGGGCGGGCTCTCGGCATTGGCTCCAGCACCGAGATGCCGATGGCGAACGGCCCCCTGTCTCAAAGTGAGGCCAACAAGGCCATGGCCAATATGGCCGGGATGGATCATTCGAAGATGACGGGAATGAATCATGGCTCGATGCAGGATATGGGCGGAATGACCATGCCGAAGCTTCCGGATAACGCGGAGAAAGTGCCGTTGTTTCCCCAGGACGCTTTCATGGAAGGTCCCATGATGGCGATGGACAAAGAGGTGGATAAGCCGGAAACATATGGTTTGCCTCCCGGCTGGAGTGGGTTTGTAGGTGGAATGATGACGTTGGTCCGGGTTTTGCCCGCGGACACATACGACAAAATCATGGCGATGAAGGCTGAGCAGAGGAGGAACGGCGCCCGATGAAAGCCAGATTCGGAGTTGCCGCATTGTCCATTGTCAGTCTGCTAACTGCCCTTCCTGGTGCGCAGCAAAGCGATAGAAAATCGTACACGATACGGGGCACAGTAGACCAGGTAAACACCACGACGAAGCGCCTCGGCGTAGCTAGCGAGCCGGTCCCGGGCGGAATGGGCGCGATGACCATGAACTATGCCGTGGACAAAGAGGAGGTGCTTGGACGTGTCAAGCCAGGCGACCATATCACGGCAAAGATGTATGAAGGAGACCTGACGCTCTACGACGTTCAGATTCTTCCGCCCGCGAGTTCCGCAGCCGCTCAAGCTCCGGTTCAAGCCGGGATGCGTCTACCGGAGCTGGAGCAAATGGCACTGGCGAACAATCCGACAATTGCACAGGTCCAGGCCAACATTCGCGTGTCCGCCGGCCGTGCCCGGCAAGCAGGTCTTTATCCGAATCCAACCGTAGGTTACTACGGAGATGAGATGCGAGGCGGCTATTCCGGCGGCGGAAAACAAGGTGGTTTTATCAGCCAGACGATTGTGACCGGCGGGAAATTGCGCGCTGCCCGGCGGGTTGCAGACCTACTCACCAAAGAAGCGGAAACTAGCGGCGAGGTGCAGCGGCTGCGAATCCTCAATAACGTGCGCATGATGTTTTATCAGGTGCTCGCCGACCAACGACTGGTAGAGGTGCGGCAGAATCTGGCGAAATTAGCGGCTGATGCGACTCAGACATCGCATCAGCTTGCGAACGTAGGGCAGGCCGACCGACCGGACGTTTTGCAGGCCGAAGTGGAACAGCAACAAATCAATGTCAGCCTTCGCATTGCCCAGCAGACCCTTCGATCGTCGTGGAGAACGCTTGCTGCCGTGACCGGCAAGCCCGATCTTTCGCAGACACGTTTGGAGGGAGATTTGGAAGCCATTCCGGACTTGAACTTTGAAGAGTGGCTGGCCACGACCCTAAGGGAGAGTCCGGAGGTGAAGCTCGCGCAGCAAGCTGCTGAGCGCGCGGAAGCCTCCCTGGTGCAAGCCAAGAAGGTCTCAATTCCAGATCTGCAACTGTATGGGAACCTGTCACAAAACAACTCTCCTCTGGTGGAAGCCTCCCCGCGGATCACCGGCGTCCAGGGCGGGGTTCAAATCGGCGTGCAATTGCCAATTTTTAACCGGAATCAAGGCAATATTGCCGCGGCCAAAGGTGAGATCGAGGGTGCGAAACAGGAGCTCATACGCTTGAAGCTTCAGATTACCCGCGATGTGGCGAACTTGTTTAGGGATTACGATTCCGCCCGGGACACCGTCCGGCAGTATAAGAACGAAATGTTGCCGCGAGCTGAGCAGGCGTACAAACTGTACCAGAAGAATTACCAGAATATGGCGGCTGCGTATCCCCAGGCGCTGATCTCGCAACGAACGTTGTTTCAGTTGGAAGTCGACTACGTTCAGGCGTTGGAGAGTGCCTGGCAAAGCGCGATCGGGATTCGCGGATTCGGTTTGATGGATGGCCTCTCGGCGCCTTCCGGCTCGTCAGCAGGAGGAGGCTCCCAGTCCATGATGAACGGTACTCAATCGGGGACCGTTGCGGGCACGGGGGCGGGCGGCCAGGCGTCCGTCCAATAGCGGAGATCAGGTGAAATCATGAGACGAAATCTGATTTGGTTTGCGGCTGGCGCGCTTGCAGTCCTCGCGGTGGGTGGGTTAGGTGGTTTGATCTTCGTGAAGACTGCCGCCAATGGGTTCAGCGCTCGTGCGGACCCGTCGTTTATGGAGACGTTCGCGGCGCATCAGGCGCACAGCATGGCCATGCCGTCCGCGGTAAGAGACCGGTTGAATCCAGTCGCCCGATCCAAGGAAGTTCTCGATCAAGGGATGGCGCATTGGGCGGATCACTGCGCCGTGTGCCACGCAAATGATGGCAGCGGTCAAGTGGAGATGGGCAGGCAGATGTACCCGCACGCGCCGGATATGCGGAAGGACGGCACTCAACAACTAACTGACGGAGAACTGTTCCACATTATAGAAAACGGCATCCGCCTCAGCGGCATGCCTGCCTGGGGCGGGACTGAGGCGGGCGGGAAGGACTCGTGGAAACTTGTTCATTTCATCCGCCATCTTCCGGACGTGTCGCCAGACGAGGTAGCTCAGATGGAGAAATTGAATCCAAAAGGCCTCGAGGATAGGGAAATGGAACAAGTAGAAGAACAGTTCCTCAATGGGCAAACGCCGAACGCAGCACCGAAGCAACACAAACACTGATAGGAGAAATGACATGAACCAAAGAAGAAGCATTCACACATTTATCGCGATGGTCGCCTTGATGATCGGGTCGGCCATTGCATTCGCTCACAACGGTGTTGAGCACGTAATGGGTATAGTCACGGCCTTGACCGACACATCGATCACGGTGGACACCACACAGCACAAAAGCGTCACTGTGATGGTGGAGGCGGCGACCACCTTCACAAACAAGAATGCGAAGGCATCCCTCAAAGATCTCAAAGCCGGGGACCGTGTCTCGATTAACGCGAAAGAAGCAGCGGGCGAGAAACTTCAGGCAGTGTCGGTGAAATGGGGTGCAAGCTCGAGTATGAAGATGCCCGCCGATCACAAGCTGCCTGCTAAATAGGAGCCGTATTATGAAACTCGCATTTTCTTTGTTTCTGTTTTCTTTGCCAGACTTTGCCGCCGGGCAAACGTGGACCGGCCAGATCACCGACAGCATGTGCGGAGCCGATCACAGCGCCATGGCTTCCGGTGGGAAGAAAGTCGATCCACACGATTGCACGCTTGCGTGTTCCAAAGGCGGGGCGAAGCTTGCATTCGTTAGCAATGGCACTGTATTCGAGATTGCCAACCAGAACTTCGCCGATCTCACCAAGCATGCTGGCCAAACCGTCAGGCTGACGGGAGATTTGGGATCAGATGGGAAGACAATCACCGTCTCGAAGCTCGCAATGAAGAAGTAAAGATATGGGGCGGCGGGCTGTTCGTCGACGACGCCCCATCGGCAGCCAGGAGGTTGACCACATGATGAAACACCCGGTCTGCGCCATTAACGCCGATGGACAAAAGTCCGCAATGGAACGCCAGCGCGACAATCGGGCGGCCCACAGAGCTCTCGTTGCGCCATCCGGCGCATTGATGCGTGTTGGCGCGCAGGATCACCTCTCCCCATTGCTCTCGGATAGTTCAAACGGGAGCCAATCCAATGGATAGTTCAGACAAAAGACGCGCCTTCGAAATCATCGCGCACGTCTGCCCCGTGCCCGTTATCGCCCTCGACAGCGGTGGAAACGTACGGATTTGGAACGCTACCGCGGAGCGGCTGCTTGGCTGGACGGAAAGTGAGGTGATCGCCAAACCCCTGCCGACGGTGCCTCCCGGCGCCGAATTGCCGGTGGACATCAAGGTGCATCACTCATTTGAAGAAGAAATCGAGTCGCGGTGGCAAACCCGCTACGGAACACTATTGGAAGTTGGCGTCAGAGTGGCTCCGTGGGAGGGGGAAGATGGGGCGCGAAAGGGGATTATCCTCTTCGTTGC
>JANXXV010000176.1 GCA_025350445.1 Bryobacteraceae bacterium
GCACCCGCGCGAGGGGCTGGTTCTCTACCTCGTGAGATACGCCGACGCCGGAGGCGAGCGGTCCATTCTCTATCGCGGATCGTTGTCCGAAATGGCTGTTCCTTACGGCGACCCCGCGGTAGGGTGGTTTTTCCGTAATAGCTTCGATGCCGGCGAGTTGGGCATGGGGCACGTCGCCAGCATGCTGCGCCCGGGCTTCGATTGTCCCAACAACGCGACCCTCTTCGACGCCGTTATGGCGGATGAACGGGGCACTCCGCACGGCATGCCACACGTCGCCGCGCTGTATGAGCGCGACGGGGGCATTTCGTGGAAACACGGCGGCGAAACGCGCCGGGCGCGCGAACTGGTCCTCGGCTATGTTTCCACCGTTGGAAACTACGACTACGCGTTCGACTGGATCTTCCACCAGGACGGCACGCTGGAGATGAAAATCGGCCTCACCGGAGTCATGTCCGTGAAGGCGGTGGACCCGGAAGCCGCCGGGCACACAGGCCATCCTAACGAGCATGGGCACATGGTGGCCAAAGCGCTCTCCGCGGTCCATCACCAGCATTTCTTCAACTTCCGCCTCGATCTCGACATCGATGGCGCAGATGGAAATCAGGCCATCGAGATGAATACCGCGCCCTCGCCGGCAGGGAAAGCGAATCCGTACGGCGGAGCTTTCGACATGACCGAAAGCGTCCTCCACACCGAATCCGAAGCGATGCGGCAAATGGACCTGGCCGCCGGCCGGCGTTGGAAAATCGTGAATCCCGCCGTGAAGAATACGCTCGGGCAGCCCGTGGGATATGCGCTGCTACCCGGAGAGAACGCCGTCCCGTTCGCCGCGCCCGATTCTTCTATCCGGCGTCGTGCCGGATTCCTGAACTTTCCCTTCTGGGTTACGCCGTACCGCGCTAACGAGATGTACGCGGCCGGCGACTACCCGAATCAAAACAAAGGCGGCGGCGGACTGCCGAAATGGACTGCCGCCGGCCGCCCAATCGACGGGAAGGATCTGGTGGTGTGGTATACCATGGGCATTACCCATAACCCGAGACCCGAGGATTGGCCCGTGATGCCGATGCATGAGGCTGGCTTCAAACTGGTCCCGGTGGGCTTCTTCACCCGCAATCCGGCGCTCGACCTACCGTAATTCGGCATCGACAAAAAGCTTGGCTCCAGCCGGTCCTCTTACCCCGAGCACGAAAGCGTTCTGCCCGCCGCGATCCGGAGTTCAAAGGCGAGAAACGGACAGCAGCGGCGTTCCAGTTCCACCCACTCCGCGGCTTCGAGAAAGGAAATACCGCCGCTGTCCAGATGGAATTGGTATCCGTCCGGGAGTTCACTGATCTTGAACGCCGCAGGCCGCAACCGCTGCAGCAACTGCCGGTGACGGACCCGCTCCTCAGGGCTCAGAGACAGGAGATCACACGCAAACTCCCCGCCGGACTTTGCATTTCCCATGAGGGAAGGATACAACAAAGTGTGAATACTTCAACAGCCCTTCTGGTCTTGTTCCTGGCCGCACTGCTTGAAGCAGGAGGAGATGCGGCGATGCGGGCGGCGCTTCACACAACGCCACGGTGGCCCAGGCTTTCACTTTTCGGTTTAGCGGGAGGTCTGCTTTGCGCCTACGGCTGGACAGTGAACGCGCCGCCGTGGGACTTCGGCCGGCTTCTGGGTCTGTATGTAGTCTTCTTCTTTGTGATCGCCCAGGCAATTTCCTGGTTGGGATTCAAACAACCGCCCACAGTCGCGATCCTGATCGGCGGCGGACTCATTGTAAGCGGCGGCCTGGTAATCGCATTTGCGAAACCTTGACGGGTTATTTCATATCCATCATAGGCTGCAGTGCCGCCATGATGGCCATCGCTGCCGGTCCTAGAGTCACCAACAGTACCGAAGGAAAAATCAGGAAAAAGATCGGGAACACCAGTTTCACGCCGATCTTTCTCGCTCGTTCCTGGGCAAATTGCCGCCTCCGGATTCGCAGATATCGGGCATGCGTTCGAAGGGTCGGGCCAAGACTGCTTCCAAACCGGTCACTGTCGATCAGCACATTCGCCAGCTTCTTGAATTCCAGGTCATTGCTGCGATTTCCGAAATCCCGAAACACCTGTTCCCTGGTAGGGCTTGCACGAAGCGCCAGGCTGACGGTCAAAAATTCATCCGCAAGGTCGGGGTAGGCGGTCCGGATCTCGCGGCTCGAATCGAAAATAGACTGATCCAGCGCTTGCCCGGCTTCCACGCTCAGAACCAGCAAATCCAGCGCTACCGGCAGCCCCTCCTCCAGCCGCCTCTTCCTGGACGAAATCTGAGAATCGAGAATCCTATTCGGCAACAGATACCCAAATCCGGCCGCGCAGATCGCCGGCAGCAATGCCGCTGAAAGGTTTTGCTGCGAGACCAGGACGGCCACACCAACAATAATCCCAAGAATCGCCGACGCCGAGAACACTATTCCGTTGTAGGTGGCTACCGCCTCGGGTGATCGATAGCCGGCGGCGAGAAGCTTCCGCCGCATTGGATTGTCGCCGGCCGGCTTGCCTGGAACGGCTTCGCCCAGCGACCGCAGGGAATCGGCGAGAAATTGCCGCGCACTGACGGGTTCCTCCGCATCCAGGCTAAGTCCTGCCGCCGGGGTTGCAGTCGTCCGGTACAGGAAATAGTACCCGGCGACGGACACCCCGGCCATTACAGCCGTGAAAAAGCCGATTAGTAAGAACGCCTGATTCATTTCAATGAATGTCCATCACAGTCGAATGTCCACAATCTTCCGGATGATAAAATGGGCGGCCACCAGGCACATCAGCGCGGCGGCGATCATATTCCTGCCCGTCGGGCTTTGGAACAACATCCCCATCTGCCCCGGGTTCACCCAGAACATCACCAGCCCAATGAAAATGGGCATCGCCGTAAGAACCAGCCCGGTTGTTTTTCCGTGTGCCGCCAGTGCCCTCACCTCGCCCTGGATGGCGACATTCTCACGCATCGATTCCGCCAGCCGTCCCAGGACTTCTCCCAACTTTCCGCCGGTGCGAATCTGTAATTTCACTGCCGCCGCAAAAATGGCGACATCGGTCAGTGGGACACGCTGTGCGAGATTGTCCAGCGCCTGGTTCCAGGACATCCCCAGCTTCCACTCATCCAGCGCAATCTTCATCTCGGTGGACACAGGCGCCTTCGCTTCCACCGAAAGCAAGTCCATTCCCGCCGCGAACGGATGTCCGGCCCGCAATGCGCGGACCAGTGAATCAATCGCATCCGGAAAGGCTATCTCGAAAGTGTTGAGCCGCTTTGATCTCTTGTGGAGGATATAAAAATAGGGAATCAGGGCAGCAACCAGGCTCAGCGCGATGACCGCAAAAGCCGGCATCCACGAGATACCCGCCAGTGTGACCAACGACAAAATCCCCGCCAGTAGCATCATGGCAATGACGCGTCCGACGGTCCAGTTCAATTCAGCTTCCGCGGTCCGCGTTCGAATTACGTGTACAAAGTCGAATTTTTCGAGAAATCGCGACCAGGGCGATATCGAGCTGACTTCTTCGTCTTTGAGCAGCGCGGTGGAGCCCAGCAGTCCGGCCAACGCCAATTCCTGCGTCTCAACCGATGGCTTGGCCGCCTGGCTATCCATGATCCGCGATGCGATTGCGACCGCAATCAAAGCTACCAGAAACGTAGCGGCGAAGAAGACGATGGTGACGACGAAAGCGACCATGGCACTTATCTTAGTGGCAGAAGGCTTGAGATCTTCGGATCGGCGGCCGGAGGCACCACTCGGACAGGCGGTCCGGAGGATTGCCGGAACAAAGTGCTGGATGGAAGTACAGACTGCGGCCGCCGGCTTTCGTCGGAAGGATTTCTGAGCACAAGGCGCACCTTCGCGGCTGAATCCGCCAAGCCGAGAAGTTCGGCATCGTCCGGCGAAACCACCAGATTGACCACCGGTTTTCCGCCGTCGGGCGGAGAAACGGTTAGGACCTCAATGTTCTGTAACGCGGTGCGCAACGTTATCTCTCCGTGGCTTGCGTCCGAGAGCACCTGTACGTCCACCTTATACCCGGGATGCAGCATTCCCACCACGCCACTCGAATCGGTTACGTGGATCGAAACCGCCCTCATGCCATTCGGAATCGCGCGGTGAGTCGCAAGACGGCTCTCAACGACAGGATCGTTGGCTCCGATGGGATCGAGAACGGTAACGCCGGTCAATTGATCGGGCGTCGAGAAAGACCCTTTGGGCGCCTCGCCCCCAGCCCATGAAATCGCCTTGACATCAGCGGCTTGAATTACCGCGCCGCGAGCCAGAAGATGATTCGCTACCACAACGGAAAAGCGCAATTGGTCGGCCGGAGCGCTCTGCGCCTTTCCCACAAACAGACCGTAAAAAACACCAGTCGAAACAAGCGCGACTACAAATGCAATTCCGAGAAGCGGTACCAATTTTTTTTTCATAAGCGGCCGGTAGAGCGCAACGCTCCCGTAATAGTGTTATCGTCCTCAGAGTGCCTTTTCATTAGGGCAAATAGAACGAGGAAAAGTGCCGGCCCGCCGGACTAAAGACCTCAATCCTTCGAAACAGCCCATCTCTCGGTCCAACGCCATCAATCACTTAGGGACATGACAGTCGCAACAGCGGGTGGCAGATATGCGGTGAACAATCGGCAGCAACGCACGCCCAATAGTTTGGAGGCAATTCCGGGATGGGACGGCTGTTTCATCCCCCGTTGTGGCCGCGGCCGTGGGCATTCACAACTATTTTCGATGCCTAATCGGCACAAAACAATAACAATTCCACCAGCGGCCGTTCAGATGGGGAACTTGAAAACGGCTACGCTGACAAATGAAAACCCGCGTCGGCCAACCAGCGGCGCGAGTGCCCGATATTGGGATTCGGTGCGTTTCGCGGAAACCCGTTGCAGCAACGGGCATCCTCCTAAGAGGCTCTGCCGATTGATCTTTCACAATTGAATAATCGTTTGTTCCCGCAAATTGCACGAACAAAGCGTGCACGGGCCGGTTCGCTGGCCGTCCGTAAAGCACGAAACTGCAAGGGGCCCGCCAGCGCATCGAATTCCGCGAAGAACGGGCCGTCACCCGCGCAAACGGGCTGAGGATTGAAACGGGGTTTCCCGGAGCAACGCACCATGGCGCCCCACGGACCCGCGAGCGAAAGCAAGTCTGGCACTCCCCGCAAATCGCACGAACTAACCCATCATAACTGGCCGGTATGGCTTGGTTTCGCAAAATGCTCAATGCCCTGTAGCCGCATTCGATTTCAGCCGATCTTGCAATAATATTCAAGAGTGCCCATGTCTACCCTCTGGTACTACGCCTCCGAAGACCGGCAAATGGGTCCCGTTCCCGAAACCGAGCTCGACAACCTCGTCTCCAGCGGTGTCGTCTTGCCGTACACCCTCGTCTGGCACGAAGGAATGGCAGAGTGGCAAACCTACTCCAGCACGCGTGCCGGCGCCGGTTCCATTCCCGGCGTCGCAGGCATGTGCAGCCAGTGCGGGGAAGTAGAACTTCACTCGGAAATGATCCGCTTCAGCGAGAATTGGGTCTGTGCCAAGTGCAAGGAGAATTACACACAACGCCTCCGTGAAGGAACTCTCGGCGGACGCATGGACTTCGCCAGTTTTTGGACCCGCATAGGCGCCGCTCTAATCGACGGCTTCATCCTGCTGATCGTCCAACTTCTCATTCAAGTAGCCTACGCCGGAACAGGCGCTCTGGGAACCTTCAACGGCTACATCCTTGCCAGCCAGATGATTGGGCTCAAGCTCTTGCAATTGGCCTCGCAGGCCGCCTATTATTCCTATTTCGTCTACCAATTCGGGGCAACTCCCGGCAAACTGGCCCTGGGCTGCCGAATCGTCACCGCCGATGGCGCGAATCTCACGTTGAAGCGCTCGATCGCGCGTTATTTCGCCTCGCTAATTAGTGTTTCGACATTCGGTATCGGCTATCTAATGGCAGCCTTCGACGACCAAAAACGCACCCTGCACGACCGCATCTGCGATACTCGTGTAATCGTGAAGTCTGGTCGTTCCGCGTGACAGCTCTCCACTG
>JANXXV010000238.1 GCA_025350445.1 Bryobacteraceae bacterium
ATACGGATCTGGAAACGCGCGCCGCGCGGCTTACGGCAAACGTTCCGGCGTCGATGACGGTGAACCGCGTGGGATCGATGTTCACGCTGTTCTTCACCGATCGGCCCGTTACCGATTACCAGTCGGCGAAACAATCCGACACGGAAATGTACAAGAAGTATTTCCACTGGATGCTGAGCCAGGGCGTGTATTTGGCGCCGTCGCAATTCGAGGCGGCGTTCCTATCGGCCGCGCACTCGGACGAAGATATCCAGACGACGATTGATGCCGCGCAGGCCTTCTTTCAGCGCATGAACTGACGGGCCGAATACATTACCACGGCCACGAAGAACAGCATGCCGAGGGCGATGATGATGGCCCGTTTCCGCGCGGGAATCGTGACGGCGATGATGCTGGCCGGTTCGCGCATGCTGATCTTGACAGACACTTCAGCGGGCTTGCGTCCTTCAATGCGGTTGTCTATCAACAATACGTAGTCGCCCTTCTGTTCGGCCTCGCAACGGAGCTTACCTTCAGTCTGATAGCCGCTGCGGCAGAGCGGTTGGTAGCTTCGTCCGGCGTTAAACCGGTCCGCGTCTTTGCGCGTTACCAATATCGCTTCTACCGCAGTGTCGCCCGATGGCACGGAAAACGACGCCTCGATCACCGTGCCGGACTGCGTCACCGGGACGTCAATGGCGCTCCAGTGCGAGGCTGGAACCGATACTACGCCGTCGGTGAGAATGGCCAGCAAAGCTAGCAGGATCATTTAGGGCCGTCGCCGGATGGAATCCCAGCGCCTTGTCGCCGCGCACTTCCGGAAAGCCGGTATTCAATTCTCAATGTAAACCGCCTCGCCGCCCAGAACCGTCATAGTGACCCGCGTCTTCAGCAGATCCCCATCCGGCGCCTTCATGATGTCCTGCGAGAGCGTTACGAAGTCGGCCAGCTTACCCGCTTCGAGTGAACCTTTCTGCTTCTCTTCAAAAGCCGCATAAGCCCCGCCCAGCGTCCAGGAGCGCAGGGCTTCCTCACGGCTCAACTTCTGGTCCGGCATGAAGCCGCCGGGCGGGTTGCCCTGATGATCCTGGCGCGCGACCGCAGCGTAAAAGCCCCAGAGCGGGTTCGGACTCTCCACCGGCGTGTCGGAACCATTGGCGATAGCGACACCCGCGGCAAGGAATCGCTTCGGCGCCCAGGCGCCCATCATCCGGTCCGGCCCCAGGCGGGCCGATGCCCAGCGCATGTCGCTGGTGGCGTGGGTGGATTCAATGGACGCAATCACGTTGTACCTGGCGAAGAGCGCGAAATCGGGCAGCGAGACCACCTGCGCGTGCTCAATGCGGAAGCGCTTATCGTTGCGGCCGCCCAGTACCGCGCCGTAGGCATCCAGCGCGGTGCGGTTGGCGCGGTCGCCGATGGCATGCGTATTCACCTGGAACCCCGCTTTCACCGCATCGCGGGCCACGGCTTCTATCTGATCTTTGGAAAGGATGAGCAGCCCGGTGTTCCCCGGATCGTCCGAATACGGTTGCCAGAATGCCGCGCCGCGCGAACCCATGGCTCCATCGGCCACCAGCTTGATGCTGCGCACGGTAAGATACTCGCCAATTTCCGGGCCCTTCCGTTGATACTCCTGCCAAAGCGGTCCGGTTCCGCCGATCATCGCATATACCCGCGTGGGGAAACGGTGCTCGGCGATCAGCTTGCGGTAGGCAGCCAGCTCGGCCGGTCCCATGCCGGCGTCATGTACCGTGGTCAGGCCCAGTTTCGCGCATTCCTGGGCGGCGCGCGCGATGGCGCGTTCCACTTGCGCCTGCGACGGCGCGGGAATCTTCGATGCGGCCAGCGACTGTGCGCGGTCGATCAGCACGCCGGTTGCTTCGCCCTTCGCATCTCTAATGATCTTGCCGCCTGGCGGGTCTTTCGTGTCCTTGGTGATGCCGGCGGCTTCCAGCGCCTTGTGGTTTACCCAGGCCGCATGGCCGTCCACGCGCTCCAGGAACACCGGGTTGTCCGGAGCGGCGGCGGTAAGCGGTGCGGCCGTGGGAAACTGACCGCCCCAGTTCGTTTCATCCCATGCCCGGCCTTGAATCCATTCTCCGGTCGGGGATTTTGCCGCGGCATCTTTCACCATGGCCGCGACCTGCGCGATGGACTTCACGGCGCGCAGGTCGAAGCTTTGCAGGATGTCACCCAGGCCGTGCATGTGAACGTGAGAGTCGATCATACCGGGAATGATAGTGGCGCCCTTCGCGTCGATGCGGCGTGTATTGGGGCCGATTGCGCTCACGGCGTCCGGGCCTACCGCCAGAATTCGCGTGCCTTTCACCGCAATAGCGGTGGCTTGGGGCTGCGCGGGATTCATGGTGTAGATATGTGCGTTCTCAATCACCAGGCCGGCAAACGTGGCGGCCGGCAGGTTGACCGCTAGCAAAGTAAACAACGCTAGAATAAGAAGCATGGAAGACAGTATGGCACACCCGTCTTTAAGCGCCGGGTCGCTCGAAATGCCGGCGTGGAAAGGCGTGATTAGCGTGATTGGAGCTGTTTTGCTTGGCCTGTTATTTATCGTTTCCGGAGTTTACAAGATTACAGATCCCTTGAGTTGGGCAGCAGGGTTGATCCAATTCAAAGTGCCGGCCGCGCTCAGCATTCCGGCGACGCTGCTGTTGGGAACGGGCGAGACGTTCGCCGGTGTGCTGCTGATGGTTCCTCGCTTCCGCCGTTGGGGAGCTTGGCTGACAGGACTCTTACTGGTGGTCTTCATGGCCTACATGGGTGTCAACTACAAGGCGCTGCAAGGCGCCGATTGCAGTTGCTTCCCATTGATCAAGCGCGTGGTCGGGCCCAGTTTCTTTGTCGGCGATGCGGTCATGCTGCTGGTAGCGGTGCTGGCGGGCGTATGGGCCCGGCAGTCGGAGAGTTTGCGAAGCGCCGTCATTATTCTGGGCGCGGTCGCGGTTTTCGCCGGTGTGTCGTTCGGGGTTACATACGCGCGGCAGTCCGGCTTGCAGGCCCCCGACTCCATCACTGTCGACGGCCAGGCTTACTCGCTTCAGCATGGGAAAATCTTCCTGTATTTTTTTGATCCTGAATGCTCGCACTGCTTCGCGGCCGCCAAGAAGATGTCAAAATTCACCTGGAAAGGGGTGAAGGTGATTGCGATCCCGACCGCTCAGCCTCGCTTTGCGCAGGGCTTTTTGCAGGACACAAACTTGAAGGCCGGAGTTTCTAACGACCTGGAGTTTTTAAGGAAGACCTTTAGTTTTGTGGCCGGGCCTTACGGGGTGGCTCTGGAGAATGGACGGCAACAGGAAGCTTACATCAACTTCGATGAGAAGGAACCTAAAGAAGGGCTGAAGAAGCTGGGCTTTATAGAGTAGCGGTGTGGTGTCCACGAAGCTATGTGCGACAGCACCATGGGGGGACGCGCTAAGCAACTGGAGAAACCCTCCTCGTCCCGTCGCGAAATCGGCGGAGCAGGGAAGCCGTATAACTGCAGCACCCAGGAAATCGGTAGAAGACGAGAGGGTCTCATGGGGGCGTAGTGTGCGCTGAGCAGTGTGTAACGGACCGCGATCTTTATCGGTGACCGAACCGGATTCCGGCCCCGCACTTGTCCCGCTCGCTGCTCGATCCTCTCATAGCGGTCCCCGGCGTCAAGCGTTCGCTTCTCGGCGCCCACTGGCGAGCCCTTCACTTCTCCGGACCGTATTGCAGCTCCTTCTTACGAAGGGGAAAACAGCGTGGTTTTGCCTGGGCGCGAATGGGATAACGGCTGGGGGAGATCGCGGTCCGTTCGGGCCCGCGGACAATGCGTTCTGAACCTGGAGAGCGCTTCTACTCCCGATCCCCCAGCTAAGAGCGTATACGCTAAAGTGCTGTCGTACGGGTCTGTACTGTGGCTTCCGGCAATGGAAAGTCCCTTCCGCGACTAAACGCCGGTCTTAGGGAAAACCGCGGGAATCGATCTGTGCAGCGAATTCGCGGACGTTACGCTAGCGCACGCTCACGGCGTCCGGGCCGGGAAAATCCTTGGGGACTTTCTGCGTTACCTTTCCACGCGCTGCCCATTCGGTGCCGCGCTGCAGGGTAGTGATGAAGCCGGCGCATCGCATCGCCTCCACGTCATGACCCAGTGTGGTGTGGAAGATCCGGCCCTTGCCGTAGGCGATGGTGAAGAGCATGGGCTCGTTTTCGCCGGTGCCGCCGGTGGCTGGTTCGGAATAGGCGGTGGCCAGCATTTTCATGTTTTTGGCGGGGCCGCGGAGGCTGTCGTAAAGCTCGTCGGTGGCGTGCATCCAGAGCGGCGGCAGCGGAGCCATGATGGGGTCTCCCGCATCGATCGTTTTCACCTGGAAGGGATGCCGCTTGCCGTGGTGCCCGGCATTCCCGGGTTTGTCTTCCAGCACCATTTCGCCTGCGCGCATTCGCACCATGGGTCCATCCTTCTGGGTGCGGTCACCCCAGCCGCCCAGGGCGATCATCTGGTTGTACTCCTGCCATTCGGGAAACGAATTATCGGCTGCGTGATAGGAGACGAAGCCGCCTCCATTGGCGACGAACTTTTCGAATGCGGCTTTGGTCTCGGGAGCCCATGGCTCGCCGTTGTAGTTGGAGACCACCACGCGGTAGGAGGCGAAGTCCGGTTTGAACTGGTTGATGCCGCCGCCCTTGGGTGGAGTGCTGGCCACGTCCACGGTGAAGAGCCCGGTTTCTTCGAGCAAAGACTTGAGGACAGGAGTGGTCTGTTGCCAGTTGTGGTTGTTCTGTCCGTCCACAATCAGTACCTTCATTTTTGGAGCCGAAATGGCCATGGAGGCGAAAATAATGGCGATGCTGGATGCGCGGCGGATCATACTTGGCATAGTATCAGTCCTGGCGCCGGTCCTGAGATCAGCGCTGTGATAGAATCCCCAATTCCAGGAGGAACCTCGTCGAAGATGAGAGCTGTTCTAGTTGCCGCTGCTTTATTGTCAGCGATCAGTGCACCGGCCGAAGTTAAGGTGCTGAAGAATTTCACGTTAATCGATGGGAAGGGAGGGACGCCGCTTTCTAACGCGGCGCTGGTGATTGATAACGGCCGTATCACTTATGCCGGTCCGGTGGCCGGATTGAAGGCTCCCGCCGGCGCCGAGATCATGGATCTTGCGGGCAAGTTCGTAATGCCCGGCATCATTAATCTACATTCGCACCTGGGAAACACCATTGATCTGGTGCAGGATCCGAAGAATTTTACGCGGGAGAATCTGACTAAGAATTTGAAGACGTACGCGAGTTACGGCGTTACCTCGGTGATTAGCATGGGCAGCGACAGCGATCTGGCGCTGAAGGTGCGCGATGAGCAACGAGCGGGCCGGCCCAGCACAACGCGGATCTATACGGCGGGGCGCGGGTTTACCGGCGAAGGCGGCTATCCCACCAAGGCCATGGGGATGAAGGGCGTGCCGTATGAAGTGAAGACCGCCGCGGATGCCAGGAAGGGCGTTGATGAGGATGCGGCGAAGAAAGTAGATTTCATCAAGATCTGGGTGGACGACCACTTGGGCAAAGAGCCGAAGATTCCGACCGAGCTGTCGAAGGCTATTATCGAAGCCGCGCGCGCGAAGGGACTGAAGACGATGGCGCATGTTTTCTATCTGGACGATGCTAAGAAGCTGGTGGACGCCGGGCTCTACGGGCTGGCGCACAGCGTTCGGGACAAGCCGGTGGATGCCGAGCTGATTGCATTGATGAAGAAGCATGGGGCCTGGCAGCAGGCGGCGACCCTGACGCGGGAGATTTCCGTTTTCATCTACGCGACGCCTCAGCCGTTCTATGACGATCCGTTCTTCTCGCGCTCGATTTCACCAAAGGTGATTACGACGCTGAAGAGCGAGGCGTATCAGAAGGGCATCAAGGCCGACCATGATTTCGCGCGGTTGCCGGAGTTTCTGGAGACGGCGAAGAAGAATCTGAAGACCTTGGTGGATGCCGGTGTAAAGGTTGGATTCGGCACCGATACAGGGCCGCCGGCGCGGTTTCCCGGGTACTTTGAGCACTGGGAAATGGAACTGATGGTAGATGCCGGTTTGAAGCCGGCGCAGGTGATTCAGATTGCTACTAAGAACTCCGCCGAGTTTCTGAACGTCTCGAAGGATTTCGGCACGCTGGAGAAAGGCAAGTGGGCGGACCTGATTGTTCTCGGCAAAAATCCGTTGGACAACATCAAAAACACGCGGACGATCGAGACCGTGCTGATTGCCGGCAATAGAGCGAACTAGTGTCTGTTATGAAACAACTTTTCCAGACACTCCGTGGCGGCCGTGGATCGGATTTCGTCTCTGAGCCACCCGCGCCGGCAAGTGGCGGAGGCGGTGACGCATCGATGTGGCCTCGTTGACCGTTCAGCGGCCGACGCGGGTACGGCATGTCATCCTCTGGCTGACCGTGGCGGCGTACATGATCACCTACATGGACCGGGTGGTGATCTCGTCGTCAGTTCCCAGTTTGCAGAAAGAGTTCGGCTTCTCAATGGTGACGGTAGGCTGGATTCTGAGCGCGTTCCGTTGGGGCTACGCGCTTTTCCAACTGCCCGGTGGATGGTTAGGAGACCGATTTGGACCGCGGCGGGCGCTGACGTGGATCGTGGTGTGGTGGAGCGTGTTTACATCGGCCACCGCGTTATCGTGGAATTTCGTTTCTATGGCCACGTTCCGCTTCCTCTTTGGTGTGGGGGAGGCGGGTGCGTTTCCCACGGCGACGCGGTCGCTATCGCGATGGATTCTTCCGGCTGAGCGCGGCTATGCGCAGGGCATCACGCACGCCGGCTCGCGCCTGGGCGCGGCGATGACGCCGCCGATTGTGGTTTGGATCATGATCGCGTACGGATGGCGCGCGACTTTCGTGGTGTTCGGCACGCTGGGAATTGCCTGGGCTATTGTGTGGTTCTGGTATTACCGCGATTCTCCGGAACAACATGCCGGTGTGAATGCCAGTGAGTTGGAATTGATCCATTCGTCAATGGGCGGGCCCAGGCCGAACATTTCGAAGGTGGTTCCGTGGAAGAAGATCTTGTCTAGCCGAACGCTTTGGTATCTGTCGGTGATGTACTTCTTTTATGGCTACTGCCTGTCGGTCTATCTGGATTGGTTTCCGACGTACTTGAACTCTTATCGCCACTTCAGCTTGAAGCAGATGGGTTTCTATGCGAGCCTGCCGTTGCTTGCGGGGACGGCCGGCGATTTGATGGGCGGCGTCTGTACGGACTGGTGGTTGAGGCGCACCGGCAACATCACCATGGCGCGGCGCGGTGTGGCGGTGAGCGGGTTTCTGCTGGCGGCGGCGGGCATCATTCCGGCTACGCTGACGATGAACTCGATTTATTGCGTTTACTTCAGTTGCATTGCGGTGTTTGGACTGGAGTTGACGGTGGGCGTATCGTGGGCCGTGCCGCTGGACATTGGCGGGGATTTCGCGGGGTCGGCGTCGGCGGTGATGAATACATGCGGTAACATAGGAGGCGCAATATCTCCTACGCTGCTGGCGTATCTGGTGAGTGGTTTTGGCTGGAACGTTCCATTCCTTGTGGCCGCTGGCGTGTGTTTGGCCGCCGCCGCTCTATTCTGTAAAATTGATGCTAGCCGGCAAATCTTTGTGGAGGGTACATGACAATCAATCCTAAGAAATGCGTAGCGTGCGGAAACTGCACCTACGTTTGCCCGATGGGCGCTATCTATATTGATCCGGTGATCAAGCGCGCCACCATTAATCGGACCGAATGCGTGGAGTGCTATGCCTGCTACAACGGATTGAGCCAGGAGCATTTGAACCCGGTGATTGTCCGCACGATGCGGAAGGTGTTCCAGATGATGCGGCTTCGCTTCGATCCGGAGCCCGATGTTTGTCCGACGGCGGCGTTTGAACCGGATGAACTGACTTGGCCGCGCGTGGTGCGCCGCGCGTTTTCCGATCCGCGGGTGCCGCATGAATCGACCGGCATTGAAGGCCGGGGCACGGAAGAAGTGAAGACGAACGATGTGTCCGATCGGGTGATGGTGGGCGAGGTTGGATTCACGATTGAGTTCGGGCGGCCGGGGGTGGGCGTGTGGTTCCGCGATATCCAGAAAGCCTGCTGGGCGCTGGCAAAGGCCGGTGTGGCGTTTGAGAAGAAGAATCCGATTACGTCGCTGATGAGCGATGTTTCGACGGGCACGATCCAGGCCGATGTGATGGGCGAGAAGCTGATGTCGGCGATCATCGAAATCAAAGTGCCGGTGGCGCGCACGGAAGAGGTTGTGCGGCTGGTGTGGGAGATTGAGAAAGAAGTGGATACGGTGGTGGTGCTGGGCGTGGGCACGCGCTGCGATGAACAGGGCGAGGAGAATGTGGTGGCGCCGATTCTGGAACGGCTGGGCTACACCTTGCATCGCGCGAAGACGAACACGGGGCTGGGCAGGATCACGAATATTGCTAAGGACAGGGCCAACGAACCGGTTCCAATAGGAGCAGCGAAATGACAAATACGCTTCACCGCTTCGGCGATGCCGCAAGCTTCAGCGACGATTACATTGTTTTCGCGATTGCCAGCCGCGGCAAGAATGACGAAGGCGCGCTTGAGAAGCTGCAACGATTTCTCAGGATGGCGATTCCTTTCGGGCCAGTGAATCTGGGCGATGCGCGGCATGGCGGTTCGCTGCGTCCGTGTAAAAAGATGGATCCGACTTCGCACTGGAATCGGGATATGAAGCCGGACTTCGAGGCGGTGGTGGCGGGGTTCGATCACATCACCACGGCCGCGGCGGTGTTCGATAGCCGTGTTGCCGCCGAAGATTTCTTTAAGGCGGTGAAGGAAGCCGATATGGGGCTGAGCGTGAATATTTCCACCAGCGTGGATGGCGCCGAACAGTGCTGCCATGTGGCTGGAATTCCGCGCCACAGTGTCGGGTATTCGCTTGGGTTCGAGGGCAAGACCGAGAAGCTGCCGAACTCGCAGGTGCTGCTGCTTTCGACCATGTGCGGGCACGGCATGGTAGCGAATTCGCTGGCGAAGAAGATGATCGATTGGGTGAAGGAAGGGCGGCGTACACCGGAGCAGGCGGCGACGTATTTGCAGCGGTTCTGTTCGTGCGGCGTGTTTAATCCTTCGCGTGCGAAGCGGATTCTGGAAGATGCGAGGGGGAGCAGCAAATGAGACGAGTACTTGTTCTACTGGCTGTGTTGCCGCTGATCGCGAGCGCTCAACAGAAGAAGATTGTGGCTGTTTCGATGGGGCCCGGCTTCATTGAAGAGCTGAACAAAGTTTCGCCGAACGTGCGCGTGGTTGCGGCGGACATGAAGAACCTGGTGGAACAGGTGGCCGATGCCGATGCCATTTTGGGAACCATCAGCCCGGCGCTTTTCGCGTCGGCGAAGAAGCTGAAGTGGGTGCAGACTTACAGTGCCGGGGTGGAGACGTTCCGGTTTCCGGAGTTCATCAACAGTGACGTTACGCTGACGAATTGCAAGATTATTCAGGGGCCGAATATAGCCGATCATGCGTTGGCGATGCTGCTTACGTTGACGCGCAATTTGAATTTGATCGTCGCTGCACGGACGAACGAGAAGTGGGAGAAGGAGAAGTATCATCCGCTGGAGCTTCGCGGGAAGACGGCGCTGATTGTGGGGATGGGCGGCATCGGACAGCAGATTGCGCAGCGGGCGCATGCGTTCGGGATGACGGTGATTGGCGTGGATCCGAAGGAGATTCCACTGAATCCGTATGTGAGCAGGATGGTGTTTCCGGACCGGATCGATTCGGTGATTCCGCAGGCGGACGTGGTTTTCATTTCGGCGCCGCATACGCCGAAGAGTGAGGGGATGATCGGGCCGAAGCAGTTTGAGCTGATGAAGAAGGGTGCTTATTTTATCGCGGTGTCGCGCGGGAAGCTTTACGATACCCCGGCGCTGGTGAAGGCGCTGGATTCGCAGAGGCTGTCCGGGGCGGGGTTGGATGTGACGAACCCGGAGCCGCTGCCGGCGGGACATGCGTTGTGGAAGTTTGAGAATGTGATTATCACGCCACACATTGCCGGGCAGTCGGATGGGGTGCAGGCGCGGCGGGTGGATTTGATCAAAGAGAATATCGCCCGGTTTGAGCGGGGTGAGCAGATGTTGAATGTGGTGGATAAGATCAAGGGGTTCTGACGGCTGGAGTGATTGCGAATTCCTGAAGCGGCAACGGGCAGTCTTCGGTTTGCAATCGCTCCAAAATCGCAGTAAGTGTTGGGTTATTCGTTGAAGTTCTCCAAACGAAAGGGTTAGGAAAAACGGGCTTCGAACCAGCACTAACAACAATTGTCAATTGTTGTTAGTGCTGGTATGATTTTTGTATGAACGTCAATCTTGGCACCGTGTTGGACAACTTCATTGCTGAGCTTCTGAATACCGGACTTTACCAATCCCAAAGCGAGGTGGTGCGGGAAGGATTGCGGCTGCTGAAGGAGCGGGAAGACTTGAAGAACCTCCGGCTGGTTGAACTTCGAAAGGAAATCGCAATCGGTAGCGAACAGGCTGATCGTGGCGAGTTCGTTGATGGCGAAGAGGCATTTGCCGAAATCCGCCGGCGTAGCGCAGGGCGGAAGCTCTCCAAGGGCTGAAGCGGTTCATCCTCACCCCCGCGCGCCAAACAG
>JANXXV010000269.1 GCA_025350445.1 Bryobacteraceae bacterium
TTTGCGAAAGAGCAGCTGATTCTGATGCTGCGCGAATGGTACATGCATCCGAACGGGCAACTACCTGCCTATGAGTGGGCGCTGGGCGATGTGAACCCGCCCGTACACGCATGGGCCGCGTTGCGTGTTTTCCGCATTGAGAAGAAGCGTACCGGAAAGGGCGACCGGGATTTCCTGGAGCGCGTGTTCCACAAGCTGATGCTCAACTTCACCTGGTGGGTGAACCGGAAGGACTCGGAAGGGCGCAATATTTTTCAGGGCGGATTCCTCGGACTGGACAACATCGGCCTGTTCGATAGAAGCAGGCCTTTGCCTACGGGCGGACATATCGAGCAGGCGGATGGCACCGGTTGGATGGCGATGTATACTCTTAACCTGCTGGCGATCGCGTTGGAACTGGCGGGCGAAGACCCAACATACGAAGACGTCGCCAGCAAGTTCTGGGAGCACTTCCTGTACATCGCGCACGCCATCAATCACCTGGGATCGGACGACAGCGGCATGTGGTCGGAGCAAGATAATTTTTTCTACGATGTGCTGCACACACCCGATGGCCAACTGAAGCCGATGAAGGTGCGATCGATCGTCGGCCTGATCCCACTTTATGCGGTGCAGACTTTGGATCCCGAAGTCCTGGCGAAACTCAACGGCTTCCGGCGCCGGATGAATTGGTTTCTGGAAAACCGGGAGGATCTGATCTCAAACGTGGCATCAATGCGCGATTGCGGCGAAGGGGAACGCCGTTTGCTTTCCATTGTTGGTGCGGATCAACTGCGAAGTATTTTGCGCGTCGTTTTGGATGAAAATGAATTTCTGTCGCCGATGGGACTGCGGGCACTGTCCCGCTATCATCGGGAACATCCCTATGTGATGCAGGCGGACGGGGCCGAATACAGAGTGGACTATCAACCGGCGGAATCGAGGACAGGACTATTCGGCGGGAACTCGAACTGGCGCGGCCCGATCTGGTTTCCGGTCAACTATCTGCTGATTGAGTCGCTGCAAAAATTCGACTATTATTTCGGGCCCAGCTTCCAAGTGGAATGCCCTACCGGATCGGGCAAGATGATGACGCTGGCGGAAGTGGCGGCCGAGCTTTCCCGGCGCCTTTCGCGGCTGTTCGCGCGCGATGAGAATGGCCACCGGCCGGTTCATGCCGGCGACGAGCGGTACGCCACCGACCCGCACTGGCAGGATCTGGTGCTGTTCTACGAATACTTCCATGGAGACACCGGCGCGGGCTTGGGCGCAAACCATCAGACGGGATGGACCGGGCTGGTGGCGAAGATGATGCAGCAGAGCGGGGAATAGTACCTGATAAAATCCATCCAGATGAGTGAAATCGCCTCGTACGCCCCCAGCCCGGAGTTCGTCCGGAACGCTAATGTCCAGGGAATGGACGGATATCTCGACCTTTACCGCCGTGCCGAAGCGGACCCGGAGAAGTTCTGGGGAGATCTGGCCGAAACCGAACTGCATTGGTTCGAGAAATGGACGAAGGTGCTGGACTGGGATTCCCCATTTGCCAAATGGTTCGTGGGCGGCAAAACCAATGTCTCCTTCAACTGCCTGGACCGCCACTTGAGCACCGCGCGCAAGAACAAAGCCGCCATCATCTGGGAAGGGGAGCCGGGCGATCAGCGCATCATCACCTATCAGGAATTGCACCGCCTGGTCTGCCGGTTTGCGAACGTGCTGAAATCGCGCGGCTACCAGACTGGCGACCGCGCCATCATCTACATGCCGATGGTGCCGGAGGCCGCCGTGGCGATGCTGGCCTGCGCGCGCCTCGGCATCACGCACAGCGTGGTATTCGGAGGCTTCTCCGCCGAAGCGTTAAAGGCACGCATTCATGACCTGGGCGCCACCGTGGTGATCACCGCCGACGGCAGTTGGCGGCGTGGAAAGGAAGTGCGTTTGAAGGGCGCTGTAGACGAGGCGGTGCAGGATTGCCCCGGCGTGCGCGACGTGATCGTGTATCAACGCACCGGATCGGATATCCCGATGACGGCGGGCCGGGATTCCTGGTGGCACGACCTCGACGCCGGGATGAGCGGGGACTGCCCCGCCGAGCACCTGGATTCCGAACACCCGCTCTACGTTCTCTACACCTCAGGCACCACCGGCAAGCCCAAGGGCATTCTGCACACCACAGCCGGCTATCTGCTTGGCTGCCACATGACGATGAAGTGGGTCTTCGATCTGCACGAAACCGATACCTACTGGTGTACGGCCGACATCGGCTGGGTGACCGGCCACAGCTACACGATCTACGGGCCGCTCTCGGCCGGCGCAACCACGGTGATGTACGAGGGCGCACCCGATTTCCCGCAATTCGACCGCTGGTGGCGTTTAGTGGAAAAGTACCGCGTCAGCATTTTCTACACTGCGCCCACCGCTATCCGCGCGCTGATCCGC
>JANXXV010000272.1 GCA_025350445.1 Bryobacteraceae bacterium
GAAAAGGCGCTTACTCCAAAAACCGGCGGCCCCAGGCCTTACGACACCGAAAGTTACTCCATGGTTTACGACGGCTGGAAGCTGATTCACAACTCCAAGCGGCCCGAAGGCGCACCGGAGTTTGAGCTTTACGATCACAAGAAGGACCCGCTGAATAAAACGAATATCGCCGCCCGGAATCCGGAGGTTGTCAAGACCCTGACCCCGAAGCTGGAGGAGCGGCGCAAGTCGGCGGTCGCGGCGGCGCTGTCCGCCACAAACACAAACAGCAAGATGAGCGCCGAGGAACTGCAGCGCCTGCGGAGCCTTGGATATGTCCAGTAGACTTGCGCGCGCTACCGGATGAAACACCTGGACGCCGGAAGCGTCTGACTTGAGCGTGAGCGACGATCGAGAGTTAACCGGCGCGCGCCCGGCGGAGATTCCGCGGCTGATCCTCACCGGCGAACCGCCAGCCGGCTCCATCCCGGTGGAGTTTCGGCGTATGAGAGGCTTACGGTCCAGCCAATTGTGGTCGCTGCTCGACGGCACTTGGGATAACTTTCTCATTCACAACGTTCCCCGTCTTGGCGCCTCGCTGGCGTTTTACACCATGCTTTCACTGGCTCCGTTGCTGGTGGTCGTCATTGCCGTCGCCGGCTGGGCATTCGGGCGCGAAGCTGCCGTGGGCCAGTTGGTCTGGCAAATCCAGGAACTGGCCGGCTATGAAGGGGCGCAAGCGGTGAAGGCACTGCTGACGGCCGCCCACAAACCAGCGGCTGGCAGTATTGCCGCAATTCTCGGCATCGTCACTTTGTTCGTGGGTGCATCGTCTGCTATCGCCGAATTGCGCGATGCGCTCAATACCATCTGGAATGTGCCGCCGAAAAAGACTTGTGGGCCGCTCCAGACCATGCTGGCGACATTGAAAGATCGCACTCTGGCGTTCACCATGGTTCTTGGCATCGGCTTTCTGTTGCTGGTTTCGCTGGCAATCAATGCCGCGCTCGCGGCGCTCGGAGCCTATTTCCGATCCTATCTGCCGGCCAACGAATGGCTCCTGCAATCGGCTAACTTTCTGATCTCGTTTTTCGTTATTACCTTGTTGTTCGCGCTGATCTACAAGGTGCTTCCCGATATCTTCATCGCCTGGGGCGACGTCGCCCTGGGGTCGGCAATCACTTCACTGCTCTTCACTGCCGGAAAAATGCTACTCGGCCTCTATTTGGGGAAAGCTGCATTCATGTCCACTTACGGCGCTGCCGGATCGTTGGTGGTTTTGCTTTTGTGGGTCTACTACTCGGCCCAGATCTTCTTTCTTGGCGCGGAATTTACCCATGTCTACGCTGAACATTACGGTTCGCATCCTTCGGAGGCGGCGCACCGCAAGGTCGAGATTATCGGCGGAATTCCGGTCTAGGCTGAGCGCGCCGGCGCTACATACGCGGCGGCGCCGTTACTACCAGGGCACGCGCTGGAATCTTGGACGTACCGCGGTAGGAGTGCGGCTCGGATGAGTCGAAATAGACGCTGTCTCCTGCCTTAATGGCGTGCTCCTCCTCCTGATACCGAATGGCGATGCTGCCCTCCAGCAGGTGCAGGAATTCCGACCCGTCGTGGACATGCTCCTCAACCTCATTTGGGGCGCGCTTGGGAAATTCCGCCAGATAGGCCTGTAGTCCCTTATCCTGGGCCGCGAAGGCAAGGCACTCGAAGAAGAAGCCAGGCTTCACGGAGCCTGCCCGATCGGGAAACTTCATTCGCTCCTCCACGCGCACGATGGAAAACGGGCGTCTGCGTTTCTTGTCGCCGAAGAAGTAATCGAGGCTGACGTCGAAGACCATCGCAATGCGGGCGAGAGTTGGCAGCGTCGGCACCAGCTTGCCGTTCTCCAATTGCGAAAGCATGGAGGCGGAAAGGCCGGTGTGCTTGCCCAGATCGACCAGCGCGATTTTCTTGCGCATGCGCAGTTGACGCAGCTTTGCTCCCAAGCCGTATGAGGAAAGCAGACGGCGGATGGTCGCCTCGCTATTTTCATCCATACCTAAAGTCAATTTATCATGACTTAAATCAAGTACGCCAATTTGCGTGTTGCTAAAACGAGTTTCAGTAGCCTCTGGTAATGGGTTCCCGCTGCTGTTAACTTCATTCATAGGAAGATGCTCAGTTAGACTCTTCCAAAGGATGCAAGATGCAAAACCAAGAAGTGCCATCCGAAAGAATCCCCGATGAAATGCTCGTAAGAATGGCCCAGGCTGGCGACAATGCGGCATTCGCTGAATTGGTCGTGCGCCATCAAAACAGTTGCTCAAAGTTGGCTCTTTCGATTCTTCGCGACAAATCCGATGCCGAGGATGAGGTGCAAAATGCCTGCTGGAAAGCATTCGAACACATCGGCCAGTTTCAACAGGACTCAAAGTTTTCCACCTGGCTAACGCGCATCGTAGTGAATCAGTGCCTCATGCGGCTACGCCAGACGCGGCGCGCTCGATTCCTTTATATGGACGATGTGGCCGTGGGGGACGAGCACGCCACAATCGAACTTCCCGACACCACAATGAGTCCGGAAGCAGAACTGGGGCAGCGGGAAGTGGCCACTCTGTTGAACCACGAAATCAGCCGCATTCCTCCGTTGCTGAGGAATGTTTTTCTGCTGCGCGATGTCCAGGAATTGCCCATGCAGGACGTGGCGGAACAGCTTGGCATTTCGGTAGCCGCGGCGAAATCGCGGCTGCTGCGGGCGAGGCTGGAACTCCGCCAGCGGCTTGGGAAACATTACGGACGTCTGGGACCGGCCACCCTTTTGGCCTGAACTTCCATCTGCGTTCGCTTAAGCGCCGGCCTGGTTCCCTGATACACTAAAGGAGGATGTACATATTCCTTCCGCTCCGGCGGATGCACTCCTCTTGCATCTCTCCTACCACAACTCCGTACGTCCGCGAAATCTCTTTATGGAGGTAACCCTCTCCTTTGCAAATGAAAGTTAGTGTTCAGATGACGAATGGAATCGAATCCCTCTTTGGAACCCGGGATGAGAACATTCGGCTTTTGGAAGGCAGCCTCAACGTCCGCACGCGAATCGCAAACGAAGCTATTGAGATTGAAGGCGAGGACTCCAGCGTCCTGCGGGCTGAGAGTATCCTGGCTGACTACGCGTCGCTGATCCGC
>JANXXV010000280.1 GCA_025350445.1 Bryobacteraceae bacterium
GAGATGCTGTAGATTTGAAACCGCCCGTCGGCGGTTTGCGCCTGCAGAGTCAGTGCGCCTGGTTCGACCAGCCGCCATTCGTCAACTAAAAGGTTCATGAACTTAGATTCTTGAAACAGCTTCAGATGGTCCACTATTAAATGAGTGGCATGATGCGTCCGTAGCGTCTGACGGAACCGCGGCAGGTCCCCGAGTGGTTTGCGCTCCAGGTCATCAGAATAATACAGCAGGTATGGATCTTCGGCGTAGGGGCGAATCGCAGGTCTTCCGGAATAGAGCGAATACAGTGGATCGAGGTTGCCGGCGATCACCGCGTCATTTGGCGCACGCTCCCCAAATTCAGACAACATGCCGGTAAGTGCGCGCCAGTCTTCAAGTCCCATTTCCGGCAGCGAGGCAAGGCCGCCGCGTAACGTTTCTCTGGCTTGGCCGTAGAGTCCAAAACCGCAGAGGGTAAACGCGATCGCCAGATACACCTTTGCATCGCGTTGCGGAAGTGCGGTCCAGGGGTAGTAGAACATCAATGGGGCCAGCACGAAGAGAAACCGCTCCGCCGGCCACGCCCAACTCAGCACCAGCAGAAAATAGAGAGCGGCCCATACGGGAACGATGCCGATGTCCCTGCGGCATGCCTGCCACCAACCCCATATAGCGAGCAAACTCATCGGCAGTGTCACCAGCGCGGCAATAGGACGGGCGGGAAAGCCCAGGAATGCGGCAGGACTGTAAACCGTTCGCAGAAGGTTCCGCCACAGAATAGAAAATTTCTGCGCCACGTCGAAATTCGCGACCAGATTCCATTGCGCATAGTTGGCTTTCGAATAATACGCCAGCACGGCATCGGCGGGCGCGGGATGAGCCGATTGCCACATCACCCACGGGAGACAGAACGCGGCGAAAACGGCCCCGAACAATGCGCACTGCCTCCATTTCCCGGCTTTCCCCAGAATTGCCAGCGCGGCAATCGCCAGTGCGATGCCGCTGGACCGCGTAAGGAATGCCGCGCCCGCCAGCGCCGCCGCCATTGCGATTTCCTTATTTGACGCGGCCTTCCCAAACCGAGATAGCGCCGCCCAGGTGAGAAAGGCAAACATCGTTTCCGATAACACCGACGAACTCAGGAAAACGATCCACGGCAGCGAGAGGACAAGGGTCGCGAGCCATACTGCCCCCGTCCTCCCCAATCCGTCGCGAAGTACCAGCCAGATTGTCCAACCCCACAGCAAGCCGCACAGCATGGGAATCAACTTCAGCGCCACCACGTTTGCCGGAAACGAGGAGAAGACCCGCCAAACCGCAGCCAGCGCGCCCGGGAGAAGAAACGGGTACTTCGTCTGCGCCATCTCTCCGGGTAAACTCGATATCCGATAGCCGTGTCCCTGGGCCAGCGCCCTTGCGGTGGCGATGTAGTTGCCATCGTCGAGGAAGCCGCCCACAACCGGCGCAAAAAGCCCTATGGCATAGAACGGCACCAGCAGCAGCCAAAGGAGTCGAAGGCTTCTCACGGTCTCCCAGGACTCTCCACTTCAAACAGGACGGTCCGCTGCTTCAACGGTCCCTGCTGCCCCAAGTAAGTCAACTTAGCCCCGTCTTCGATCAACTTCGGTATCAACCAGTCGAGATCGAACGACGAGTATCCGTATAACAAGAACTTCGGATGGGCTGCGAGAAAAGAGCGGTAGTCCCGCAGATGCCCGCGGATCGGGAACCATCGCCGCGACACCAGAAATCCCTTGTCGAAAACATCGGATCCGGTCTTTTTCCGGGCAATCTCCTCGTCCATCAGATAGTTCAGCCGGCTTGCGACCGCTGGGGTGGTGTAGTGATCCATCTCGAGAAATAACAGCCCGCTGGAAATCACTACCGGCAGTTCCGGGTGAAGCTGTTCGAACGGAGCCTTCCCCAGCAGTGACTCGTCTTGTAGGGAGCCGACTTGCCGGACGACCCACACTGCCGTAGTAGCGGCAAACCATCCGGCCAATAGCAGCACCAGCGCCGCCCCCACGGCTTTGGATCGGCCGGTGACGGCGCCGGAGCCCGCTGAGACCAGGATTGAGACTCCGATCACCGCGCCCAAGCCGTAGCGGAGCATGAAAATGTGCGAAACGAAAACGGCCAGCAAAATGGCCAGGACTGGAACGAGCAGAAAACCGATGGCCGCGGCCAGTTCGTGGGGGGGCAGCACTTCCCGCCATTCGGGGCGGCGGGTAGAATCGGCTGAGAACGCCACAATAATCGCAACTGCCAACAGCGGCCAAAGTGCGGGTGTGAGCAGGAAATCGTAGAACCTTGGAAGGGAATTGAGATCGGGCCGGAACACGGGATTATCCACCGCAAACGGTTTGACCGCCGCCAGGAGGGGCAGATAGGTGAAAACGGCAAGCGATGGGATGAGCAAGCAGAGCCAGAGTCCGCGGTCGATTTTCCGTCGGTTGAAGTCCCGCACAAACGCGCCAATTCCGAACGGAACCAGCATCAACACCGCGTAGCAGTGTGTCAGGAGTGCCGCAGTGAGGGAAACGGCAAGCAGGAAGAGCCAAGGGGTGCGCCGTGCAAGATTATTAGCGCGCTGCCAGGCGACGAGGGCGACGCCGCAGAAGCCCAACATCATGCCATAGGCCCGCGCCTCGGTGGCGTAGACGAAGGCCCCGGTGACCATTGGCAGCAGCATGGCCGCAAAGCCGTAGCTGGCCCCGGCGCGATTTGAGACAAACACATATAACCCGCAACAGAGGACGAAAAACCCGAGCATCGCAGGAATGCGCACGGCGTATTCGCCGGCGCCAAAGAGTGACATGGCCGTTCTGGTGGCGGCGTAAAATAGCGGCGGGTTCAAGTCGGCGCCATCCATCAGGGCCTTCCATACGGTTGGCATGTCAGGCAGCCGGGCAACGTAGAAGGAGAACAGTTCATCGAACCAGAACTTTCGAACCGCGAAGAGGGCTGTTGCGACCAGATACAACAGGCCGATCAGGACGAACCAGACCGTGCGGTTTTTCCGCTGGTCTTCCGCCACTCTGCGCAGTGTAGGCGTCATCGCTTTCATAACTATCAGCAGTTTCGCCGGGAAACGTTAGCTAAAGGTTGAGTTCGTTCTTGCCGATGAACTGACAATGGGAGTTTTGTCCTCCACAATTCAAGTTTCGTCTACCGGGGCGATGCAGGAACTAGTGAAGCGCGCCAAACTGCGGCTGTTGAGGATGCACTTTGAGGCGAAGGTGGGCCACCTTGGCGGCAATTT
>JANXXV010000290.1 GCA_025350445.1 Bryobacteraceae bacterium
GTCGCGAACAAGACTTTTTCGGGAACGTACTCAAGCCAGGCGCGAAGGGTCTCCGAGACGTCGCGAGGATAATTAGTGAAGGTCTGCCCGGAAAAATCGGCATAACAGTTGGGCTTGGTGAGCAGCGCCGTCAACTGCCGGCTGAATGGCCAGCCTCCGTGCAGCAGGACGAAATTCGTCTTACGCAGCGACGGATCGTTGAAGAGCGGCTCCAACAACATTGGATTGCCGCCCGCGACGTTGAAATATCCGCCTGCACCGGCCGCCGCGTGAATATGAATAGCCATGCCAAGGCGGCCGGATTCGACGGCGATGAATCGAAAAATATAATCTTGAAGCGCCTTATAGTCGCCAGTGCCAGTGGAATAGTATTTGGCAGCATCGGCTTTCAACGGATTGCCAACGTCGAGCGTTCGCAAATAGGCCATTTCAAACTTTTCGGCGACCGCTCCAGACTGTTTGTGGCGTTCGAGTGTCGCGCGCACGACTTTGTCGAGATATTGGTCGAGGGTGGCGGGTTTCGCGGCTACTCCGGATTCGAAGTAATACCGCTTCAGCAACTTTTCTTCCAGCGCGAAAAACGATTTCCGATCGGAGTTATGAATGAGTGAATCGGTAGACAGCGGATACATCAGGGCATCGGCAAACGGAACCCACAGGAATCGCGGCGACGGCAGACCGGGGCCGAGCGCGACCCGGTTGGCGAGCATGGTTTCGATATTCAACAGGTCGAGCACGCGCACCGCGTAATCGCGACCGAAGGTGCGGGCGGCTTTGGCCTTATCGCCACCAAAAACTGCACGGTGCGCTTCGATCAGCTCGGGCGATCCGGGGCGAACGCGGACCGGATCGGATTGCGCCTCGAGAGATTCCACCGGAAGGGCATCGTATTCGTTGTCGGGCTTTTCGCCATCGATCGCCGGGCGAACCGGATGGGCGTGATTATCGATAGCCTTGATGGTTGCAATTTGGGAAGCGAGTTGAGGATCGACTCGGCCAGGTTCCGGCGTGGGCGCACACGACGCGAGGACTAAAAGCAGGATCGCAAAGATACGGGGATTCAACGGGCTCATTCTAACAGAGTATTTCCGTGAGTTGACGGCGTTGCTACACCGTCCTTGCCTTCACCTTTCCCAGGCGGACTCTGTTCCGTCGAATCGGCGGCGGCACCGAACTGGCTGCCTGCTATTTACCCCGCATTGCCCGGCGGACGGCTTGGAACCGCCGGCAACAAAAGTTGCCCCGCAAAGCGTGAAAACGATTCGCACTTATGTGCCCGACCGCCCAATCACGCGAACTCACGGGCTGGCCTGTGTCCGTTTGATTCGCCAAGCGGGTTGGACGTTATTGCCCCTGTTAGTGTCGTGTCACTCGTAAGATTTGACAACGACCGCGAAACAGTGACCGCGGGATCGCGCGCGGACGAGGGCGTCTGTCTCAGATCGGGCGAACTGGCAGTGGCAGCTTCAAAGCGGCGTCTTTCCCGGGCTATCCGGCCAGTGCTCCCACACCTGCGTGAGGCTTACGACTTCCTTCCACCGGGAATTGAGGCGGTCCGCGATATCCGGACGTTCGCGTAACATCGGTCCAAGCCCAAGCTGTGTGTGAGGTTCTGAGCTTGCTCCGCCGCTTTCGTTGAGGTGTTCCTCCACATCCTCCCAGCGATCGGTGAGGCCGCCTGGGTCCAGCAACACGATTCGCTCGCCAATTACGCCGAAGTTCTTCAGGTGAGCGTCGAGGGAGAACAGCCCCCGGCGCCATCCATTTTGCCGCAGGTCGAGAAAGCGGCCGAGCCAAACTTCCAGCTCGGCATATTCACCCGCGCCGGCCAGTTGCGTCAATCGATGGTAGAGCGTGTCGTCAACGCGCTCGGTTGCCTCCGATACGGTGAGCCAGCCTGGCCATCCTCCGACATGGATTCGCGCAGGCGGGAAGCTGACGCGCTCCGGCATGAGACCGGTTCCGGCAAGATGGATTCCCGCCAGCCTTGTTCCGCGCAGATCGCGGAAGCGGTAGATCTTCCAGACTTCCGCGATATGGGTGGTGAACCAAGCACTTCGCGGAACCACCAGCATCACCGTCTGGATGACGATGCGCAGGAAGCGAATCAGTTTCGAGGGCCGCTGCAGGAATCGTTCTCCGAGGTGGCCCGGGAAGATCCGGGCGAACTTTCTGAGCATCTTCCATAAGAGAATGAGCGCTACGATTTCGGAAGGAGACCGTTTCCGCTTTACCACCCAGTGCGGGGATGCGTAGACGACTTTTCCAATGCCTTCACCCAGACGCAGCAGACGGCCCGCGGTTAGTTCGCCGGGAATATGGGCCAGGAGGTGCGGCTTTTGCGGGACGTCCCGATTATCGGATTGCGGCTTCATGGCTTGCCCGCGAATCGTTCTTCTTTAATGGTACGCCCGATGGCGCCGCCGAAATAATGGCC
>JANXXV010000311.1 GCA_025350445.1 Bryobacteraceae bacterium
ATGTCGTGCTCCACCATCTTCCGGATCAACTCCTCGAAGGTGACTTTCGGTTGCCAGCCAAGTTTGCGCCGGATCTTACTTGGGTCGCCTAATAGAAAGTTTACGTCGGTGGGGCGAAAATAGCGGGGATCGGTTTCCACGTGGCGGCGCCAGTCTATACCATAGTGAAAAGCGGCCAGATCCAGAAACTCGGTGACCGAATGAGACTCGCCGGTGGCCACTACATAATCGTCGGGCTGATCGTGTTGCAACATTAGCCACATGGCCTCTACGTAGTCGCCTGCATACCCCCAGTCCCGCTTCGCCGTCAGATTTCCAAGGAATAGCTTTTCCTGCATGCCCAGTTTGATACGGCCCAGCGCGCGGGTGATCTTCCTGGTGACGAATGTTTCTCCGCGCCTGGGCGATTCGTGATTGAACAGGATGCCATTGCAGATAAACAGGCCATAGGCTTCCCGGTAATTCACGGCATACCAATGCGCCGCCACTTTGCTGACCGCGTACGGACTACGCGGGTGAAATTCGGTGCTTTCACTTTGCGGAGGATTCGCGGCGCCGAACATTTCCGACGAGCCTGCCTGATAAAAACGAACCTGCTTGCCGGCCGGAGAAACGTAATCCCGCAGGACTTCAAGGAAACGAAGCGTGCCTGTGGCCACCACGTCCGCCGTATACTCGGCTTGATCGAAGCTTACTCTGACATGCGATTGCGCGGCCAGGTTGTAAACCTCGTCTGGCTGCGCCTTGTCCATAATGTGGCGCAAAGAGGCGCCATCGGTAACGTCGCCATAGTGAAGATGCAGGGTGGCATTCGGCTCATGCGGGTCCAGGTAAATGGCATCCAGACGTTCCGTATTAAAGGTGGATGCACGGCGCACGATGCCGTGCACTTCGTAGCCCTTTGACAAGAGCAACTCAGCTAGGAAAGATCCATCCTGACCGGTGATACCTGAAATTAACGCTCTTTTCATAGGATCACCGGACGAAGGAAGCAACTGGCGCGGATGTGGATGTCCCCACAAGATCGAGAATGGGCAATCCGCTGGCGGCGATTTGTGCGGCAACTTCAGAGGATGGTTTCTGCGTCACCACCAGGTAGCTGGCCCATGAGAGAAGATCTTCCAGCGAGTTGTCAAGCAGCCTGCCGATATGCGGAATTGCGTTCAGAATAAAGTTTCTATTGGCGCCGTAGATGTTGTCGAGACGAATGTGCGGATCGAATACACGGACGCTGCGGCCCTTGCCGATGAGTTGCTCCAGCAAAGAAATCACCGGGCTCTCGCGCAGATCGTCGGTATTTTCCTTGAACGCCAAACCAACCACGCCGATGCGCTCGGCGGGCAGCGCCAGCACCGCCGTTATGGCGCGTTCCAATTGATGCTGGTTGCTAGGCAGGGCGGATTCCAGCAGCGGTAATTTCAAATCGAGGCGATTCGCGCGGAAAACCAGCGCCCGCAGATCTTTCGGCAGACAGGAGCCACCGAAGGCGAACCCGGGCTTCAAGTACGCCGCCGATACGTTCAATTTCGCATCCTTGCAAAGAGTGTCCATCACTTCGCGCCCGTCCACCCCAAGCTCAGAACTAAGCGCGCCGATTTCGTTGGCGAACGAGATTTTCACTGCGTGAAAGGCATTGCAGGCGTACTTGATCATCTCCGCGGTGCGGAGCGAAACCAGGCAGGGCTCCACCGAGAGAGGCCCATAGAGATCCGCCACCCGCTTCACCGCAGCCGGATCTTTTCCGCCAACAACCAGGAACGACGCGTCTACGAAGTCTCTAACGGCGGTGCCTTCGCGAAGGAATTCCGGGTTGGAAACCACGCGCACCTGCGGATGATCGCGAACTGCCGATTCCACAATCTCCTCACAGGTGCCGGGAAACACCGTGCTGCGAATCGCAATGATTAACGGTTTGGATAGCTTGGGCAGCAGTTCAACAATGTCGGCGACTACGCGGCGTAACTGATCGAGCCCCAGGTTCCCGCTCTTCTCGGACGGCGTGCCGACGCAGATGAGAGCGACGTCCGCATGGCGCAGACCCTCTTCGCTGGACGTGGATGCTGAGAGGCGGCCCGAAGCGACAGTATTGCGAACCAACTCTTCGAGGCCAGGTTCATAGAACGGCGCTTTACCGCTTAAAACATTTTCTACCTTGTGTGTATCACGGTCGACGCCGATAACACGGTGACCCAAATTGGCCAGGCATGCGGCAGTTACACAGCCGACATAACCAAGGCCGATGACTGCAATTTGAGCGTGATTTGGACTTTCCTGGGGAAACTTCACTCCCGACTATTATGACATGCGGACTAATTCGCCCCGCCGATCGTCGTAATTTTTCGCATAGTAATTCTGGTATTCTCCCGACTTTACGCGGCGCACCCAATCCTGATGGGCGCGATACCAATCGACCGTCTTCCGGAGCCCGTCCTCGAAATTCATCAGAGGAGCCCAGGCGGTCTCTTTCATCAGCTTTTCGCTCGACAACGCGTAACGCCGATCGTGCCCCGGACGGTCCACAACAAATTTCATCAAGCTATCGGGCTTGCCCGTGGCGGCCAGAATCTGCCGCACCACTTCCAGATTCGGCAGCGAGCGGTTGCCGCCGACATTGTAGACCTCGCCGTCGCGGCCCTTGTCGAGAACGGCGCGGATGGCGCGCGTGTGATCTTCCACGTAGAGCCAATCGCGAATCTGCATTCCGTCGCCGTAAATCGGCAGCGGCTTGTCTTCCATGGCATTGGAAATCATGAGCGGAATGAGCTTTTCCGGGAAATGGTACGGGCCGTAATTGTTGGAGGCGCGCGTCACCACTACCGGCAGTTTGTACGTGGTGTGATAGCTGAGGGCAAGAAGATCCGAGCCGGCCTTCGCGGCAGAGTATGGGCTGCTTGCCTTCAGCGGGTAAGATTCATCGGCTTCCAGAGGCTCTTCCAGGCTGCCATACACTTCGTCGGTGGACACATGGACGAAGCGCCCCAGCTTGTGAGTTCGCGCCGCTTCGAGCAATACGAACGTGCCGCGGAGGTTCGTTTCAAAAGACGCAAGCGGCGAGAGAATGCTGCGGTCGACATGCGACTCGGCGGCGAAATGGACTACGGCATCGGGCTTCGCATCCTCGAACAGTTGGTTGACTAAAGGCGCATCGCAGATATCGCCCTTCACAAAGCGATAGCGCGGATTGTCCGCGATGGGAGCCAGATTTTCCAGGTTACCGGCGTAGGTAAGCTTATCCAGAACCACAATTTCTATTCCGGAATCCACGGATAGGGCCTGCCGGACAAAGCACGAGCCGATAAAGCCAGCCGCGCCTGTGACAATCAACTTCATTTGTATTGCGTCTCCCAGTCGTATTGAATATCCGGGTGATCGTGGGCGATCCGCCCTTCATCCTTGGGATTGTAAGTGCGGTCCGTCACGTAGACAAGCATCGCGGGATCGGAACCAATCACCTTATAGCCATGGCCGACGCCGGGTGGAATCAGCAGGTGCCAAGGGCGAAGCGAACCTACGTAAAACGTATTCCGCCGGCCGAAGGTTTTCGACTCGGTGCGGAGGTCCACCAGCGCCACCTGGAACATACCGGAGGCGGGTACCCAGAAATCCGTCTGGTGCTGATGATAGTGAAATGCTTTGATGGTGCCCGGATAACTGAGTGCCGCGGACACCTGCGTTGTCGCCGGGGGAAAGTGGCCGGCGATCCCCTGGCCCATGCGCAGCACTTCCAGAAAATAGCCGCGGTCGTCGGGCCAGATAGGATGAGGCTCTACGATTACGCCATTAATCATATCCGGCGATGCCGGAGACTGAATCAGTTTGCCGATCCCCTTTTCACATTTGGGATAGCTGAGTGGCTGGACGTCAGACCAAAGCATCAGAGTTCTTCCACCCCGGAGGCGACCGATTCGGGACGGGATTTGGCTACCAGGTTCGTCGCACGCAGCAAGGATTCAAAGGTTCCGGCATCGGTCCACCAACCATCCAGATAGGCGTGCGTCATGGTGCCTTCCTGTATATAGGCGTTATTCACGTCGGTGATTTCGAGTTCTCCGCGGCCGGACGGAACCAGTTTCCGCACCTTCTCAAATACCGTGGCGTCGTACATGTAGAGGCCGGTGACTGCGTAATTGGATTTCGGATTCTTGGGCTTTTCCTGAATGCCAATAATGCGGCCGTCCTGAAATTCAGCGACACCAAAGCGTTCGGCACCGGAAACTTCCTTGAGCAGAATTTTGGCTCCGCGTTCCTGTTTCTCGAAACATTCCACCGCGTGGCGGATACTTTTTTCTACGATGTTATCGCCCAGGATGACGCAAATCTTTTCGCCATTTGCGAAGTGTTCCGCGAGTCCCAAGGCATCGGCGATGCCGCCTTCGCCCTCCTGGTAGGTGTAGTTCAAATGTTTGAGACCAAATTCCTTGCCATTGGCCAGCAGGCGCAGGAAGTCACCGGAGTTGCGGCCTCCGGTGACCAGCAGAATGTCTTTAATCCCAGCATCCACAAGTGTTTGGATGGGGTAATAGATCATTGGCTTGTCGTAGATCGGCAATAGATGTTTATTGGTGATCTTCGTCAGCGGATACATCCGGCTGCCTGTTCCACCGGCGAGTACGATACCTTTCACAGCGAATCCTCCACAAACCTCTTAGGATACAGTACGGCGGCGAGGCGACGCCATTTGATCTATTTCTCAATGGAAATCCGCGAGTGGAGCGTGAGAATGGAAAAAATACCCTATCGATACAACGGCAGCGATGCGGCCCCGGAGTTCTACAACTTGCTAGGAGTCTGTCGGAATGAAGCTGTTTTCGACCAAGAATCAATCACTTACAGACCATGCAACGTTCGTAAGTTATTGATTCTACGTTCGAGAAATTCTATCTCCGACAGACTCCTAGTGTCGTGTCCGCAAATTGGTAAGGCACTCGGATTGGACGGCGGGACCCCAGTCCCGCAGCCAGCCCCCCGGCTGGCGCTTTTGATCCGG
>JANXXV010000313.1 GCA_025350445.1 Bryobacteraceae bacterium
CGTCCCCATGGTAGGCTATGGCGGCGAGATCGACCCGCAATTGCAGGCGAGCGAGAACATCAAGACGCAACTGGTAACCGAAGGCCTGACACCTACGGACCTGAAAGTCATCTTCCTGGTGGGTCCAAACACCGCGCACAAATTCCATCCGGACAGCAAACAGGAATCCGACCGCTTCCTCGACGCCATGCTCGAACGCGGCCGTCCCAACCCGGATCACATCCGCTTCGTCACCTACACCACCCGCTACAACGAATGCTCCTGGCTGAAAATCGATGAGCTGGAAAAGCACTACAGCCGCGCCGAAATCGATGCTACAAAAACCGGCAAGGGAATCACCATAAAGACAAAGAACGTGGCCCGCCTGACCCTGACCTCGCCGTCAAGCCCCGAAATCGACGGCCGGAAACTTACCGCCGCAACCAGCTTCGAGAAGAAAGCCGGCAACTGGCAGCCCGCAACCAAAACGAAAGGCCTGCGCAAGCAACACGCGCTCCAAGGCCCGATCGACGACGCCTTCATGGACGCTTTTCTCTGTGTAAATCCACCGATGCAATTTGCCGCCGAGTACGCCAAGTGGATGCGAGCCGACCTGCGCGTTAAGCAAGCAAGCGCGGTAACCAGGCAAGACATAGCCGCCAATAATCTAATCCTCTTCGGAGACCCCGGCAACAATACGCTAATCGCAAAGATCGCCGGCAAACTGCCAATTCAGTGGAAGAAAGGCCAGATCGTATTCGGCGATAAGAAATACAACGCAACCGAATATACCCTGGCGCTGATCTACCCCAACCCGCTGAACCCCAAGAAGTACGTGGTCCTAAACAGCGGCCACACCTTCCATGAAGACGACTTCAAAGGAACCAACGCCCTGCTCTATCCGCGACTGGGCGACTACGCCATCATCCGCCGTTCCGACGGCAAAGTTGTAGAAGCTGGCCTCTTCACTGACGACTGGCAACTCAAATGAACGGCCATTCAAATCACATTCAGGCGGCGCTGGCAATTCGCACAATCTCTTTCGCAATATCTTCCGGGGAAAGAATAAAGTCGATACAACCGCTTTCGATCGCACTCTCAGGCATATCGGGCTGCACCGCCGTATCCGGCTTCTGCGCAATAGTGATTCCCCCAACTTCCCGAATACCGCAAAGCGCGGCCGCCCCATCGCCGTCATAGCCGGAGACGATGACAGCGATAAGTTTTCCATCCCAGTACTGCGTCAGAGAACGCAGAAACACCGTAATCACGTCCGGCCATCCCCAAGGCTTCGAGATCGGCGTAAGGCGGAACTCTCCATCAAGAACATGCAAATCCCGCTTTTCCGGGATGATGAACACATGGTTGGGTTCGATAAGCAATCTCTCCGAGATCAGTTCCACCGGCATCTTTGTGTAGCGCGGCAGAATCTCGTCCAGCAGCGTGGCGACCATTCTCAAGTGATTAACAATCACGATGGCGACACCCATATCCGCAGGCAGATGCTGTAGTAAACGGGTGTAGGCGTCAAGCCCGCCCGCCGAGCCGCCCACGCAAACGATAGGAAAGTCTCTCGAAGCACCCTTGGTTTTCATTAACAATCAATCCGCCTAGGAGTCTGTCGGAATGAAGCTGTTTTCGACCAAGAATCAATCACTTACAGACCATGCAACGTTCGTAAGTTATTGATTCTACGTTCGAGAAATTCTATCTCCGACAGACTCCTAGCCGGTAGCTTCAGTATGCAACACTCGTGAACTTCAAGGCCCGCCCTACCTTCAAGAGGGAAGCAGCAACAGGGGAAAGTTGCCGGATTGCTTTCACCGTAACCTCCGGCAGGTGATTAAGTGAGGTGGGGTAACCTAATACATGGTGAAGCGTCGCCCGGGCACAAACCTGGAAGAAGAACAAAAGACGCGAAATGAACCTCTGCGGGCGGAAGTTCCCGCTTCGGAAAACGGCGCCATAGCCCCTTTGGAAATCTCCCTCGCAGCGGATGGCGATGGAGTGGAGCACCCGAAATCGAATCACTTCTTGATCGCAGCCCTGGGGGCTTCCGCCGGCGGTCTGGAAGCTTTCGAGAAATTCTTTAAACATATGCCGGTCGATGCCGGGATCGCCTTTATCATCGTCCAGCACCTTGCTCCGGATCATCCGAGCGCCCTGTCGGATTTGTTGGGGAGAGTCACCGTGATGCCTGTAAGGGAGGCTCGGGACAAGATGCAAATCATCCCCAACCGGGTCTACGTGATCCCACCAAATGCGACGTTGACCATCAAGAATGGCACGCTGCAAGTGACGCCGCCGGTCGAACCTCACGGCCGGCGAAGGCCAATCGATAGCCTCTTTAGTTCGCTCGCTGAGGACCGCGGGCAAAATGCGGTGTGCATCCTGCTCTCGGGCACCGGCAAAGACGGCACGCTGGGACTCACGGCGATCAAAGAACACGCCGGCATGGCCATGGCCCAATCCCTCGACTCCGCCAAGTACGACGCGATGCCGCGCAGTGCGATCGCGACCGGGCTTGTGGATTATGTCTTGACCGTGGAGGAGATGCCGGCGAAACTCCTGGAGTATGCCGCCGACCTGAGTTCGGTCAACGGCACCAGCACGTCGAGCAGCCTTCACCAACAAATAGACGAACGCCTTGGTGAGATTTACGCCGTGCTCCGCCGCCGGGCCGGTCACGATTTTAGTCAGTACAAAGAGGCTACGTCTATACGGCGCCTGGAGCGCCGGATGAAGGCACTACAGATTGACGCCGTCGATCAGTATGTCGCATTACTGGAGCGTGAATCAGAAGAAGCGGATAAGCTTTTCAACGACTTTCTGATTGGCGTCACCCATTTCTTCCGCGATCCCGAAGCGTTCGAGACTCTCGGCCGTCTGGTGATCCCGAAGCTGTTTGAGGGGAAGGACGCCAGCGGCCAAGTTCGGGTATGCGTCGTCGGGTGCGCATCCGGTGAAGAAGCCTACTCCATCGCCATCCTCCTTTGCGAGTATGCGTCCACTTTGGAAAACGCACCCAAACTACAGATCTTTGCTACCGACATTGATGAACGGGGACTGGCGACGGCCCGCAGGGGCCGCTACCTGGAGAGCATTGCGGAGCAGGTGAGCGCCGAACGGCTGAAGCGCTTCTTTAGCAAGCAGGATGGCGCCTATTTGATCAACCGCGAACTGCGAGAGATCTGTATCTTTTCAAACCATAGTTTCATCAAAGACCCTCCGTTTTCGCGTCTGGACCTGATCTCTTGCCGCAATGT
>JANXXV010000347.1 GCA_025350445.1 Bryobacteraceae bacterium
CAGAAAGAAGAGCTTCTGCAACGGGACGTTCGTCACCACGCGCTGTTCGCAGGTTACGGCAGCGGCGGGCAGGTCGAACAGCGACACGGTTTCATCCTGCTGGAACCGGCTGGTCTTCGCGTAAAGTGTCCGGCGATGAAACTCAGCCGAGAGCACTTTCGATTCCCCGCCCACGGCAGGGTCGAGTTCTCCGGAAACCGCGAGCATGGCATCCAGTAGCGATTCGGCCTCCAGGCGTCGGCGGTTCTGCCGCCAGAGATAACGGTTGTCGGGGTCTATCTTTTCGTTCGCCGGATTGGAGACGGGGGACCGCTGGTAGGTATCGGACAACACAATTTCGCGGATAATGTCCTTGACCGAAAAGTTGCGTTCCACCAACCGGGCCGCGAGGAATTCGAGCAATTCCGGAATGGCCGGGCGATCGCCTACGCGGCCAAAATTGGATGGTGTGCGCACCAGGCCCTGACCGAAGAGCACCAGCCAAATGCGGTTGACTGCCACTCGCGCGGCTAACGGATGATGGGCGACGGTTTCCGCGAGTTGAGCCCGCCCGCTGCCTTGATTGAACGGGATCGCTTTGCCTCCGGACAGTACCACCGGGAATTGACGCGGCACCACTTCCCCCAGCGCTTCCGGGTTGCCGCGAAGATTCAGATTCAAATCCTGAGGTTCAAACTCGGCGGCGCCTTGCAGGTATGGATATTGCGGCGGCAGTGCTTTTTTCAGCTCGTCGAATCGCTTCTTCAGCCGAATGTATTCAGGACGCGCCTCCGCATCAAGAAGCTCCGCCGTCAGCTCGGCGTCGAATTTCAGCGGCGCGGTTTTTTCCCCGAACGTGCGATTGTAGGCGACGAACCGGTCGCGCTCCAGCGATTTCGAAGGGATGTACGCGCCGGGATTGAAGTCTTCCTCAGACCGGTAACCACCGGGTAGCACGATGCTGCGGAGAACCTTCGGCTGCGTCTTCTTGGCGGCCTCCACTGACTTGCGATTCTCCTCGTCCAGAGATTTCTTCTCGGCCAGAATTTCCAGCAGCAGCCGCTGGAAGGCTTCTGCCTCTTCCGCCGTTTTCCGGCCTTGGAACCAGCGATTCAAGAACGGGTGGAACTCTTCCGGCTTAGCCAGGTAGGTCTTCCAACGCTCCAGCACTTTACCGTTGAGATTCGCGGCGGGGTTGACGGTGCTCGTCATATACACTGCGATCTGCGTGGCGAAGCGTTCGGCCTGCCGCGCAGATTGCTCGTCGAGAAATTTGTTCAATGCCTTTTCAGCGGCATCCAGTTCTTCTTTTCGCGCTTTCCACGCCGTCACCTCCGCCTCGCTTACCAGCGGATACTCTTTGTATGCCGTACTGGCGAAGACCCCGGCCAGCGCATAGTAATCCTTCGCGGTGAAGGGATCGTATTTATGATCGTGGCAGCGGGCACAGGCTACGGTGACTCCAAGCATGCCGCGGGTCACCATATCCACGCGGTCGTGACGTTCGTCGGCGCGCGATTGCGGCGGTTGCGCAATCCCGTAGTACCACGGGCCAAGGCCCAGCAGTCCGGTGGCGGGCAGCAGCGTTGTGTCGTTCATCAGGTCGCCGGCCAGCTGCGCCTTTAGGAAGCGATCATACGGCAGATCCTGATTGAAGGCTTGCACCACCCAGTCCCGGTATCGCCAGGCGTTGGCGTAGGGCTGCACGGCGGTGCCGCTGAAATCGTCCTCGCCATAGCGGGCAACATCCAGCCAGTGGCGTCCCCATTTCTCACCGAAGTGTGGAGACGCCAGGAGCTTTGAGGCAAGACGGGCCAGCCAATCGGGCGAGCCGTCCTCAAAGGCTTCTGTAAATTCTCTTTCGGTCGGAGGCAGGCCTGTCAGGTCGAAGTAGATTCGCCGGACCAGGGTGCGCTTGTCGGTGCGCGTGTTGGCGGGAAGCGATTTGGCGAGTAGTGCCTTGGAGACCAAACCATCGATCGTCTCGTTGGATTGAATGGAGCGCAGCGGCTGGAAAGACCAATGCATAGCGTTCTCGTTCCATGGGGCGCCCTCTTTGATCCAGGCTTCCAGAGTCTGCAATTCCCCGGCGTCCAGTTTGGCTCCAGGCGGCATCGGCTTTACACCAGGCTGCGTGCGCGCCACCGCTTGAAAAATGCGGCTTGCCGCGGCATCGCCCGGGACAAGGGCAACGCCTGACTTACCACCTTTGAGAATCCCCTGGCGGGAATCGAGGCGCAGTCCACCCATGGCTGTTTGCGCGTGACACGCCCAGCACCGGGAAGCGAGTACTTTGCGTGCCGCGTCTTCCGTGGAAGCGCGCGTTGATAGTGCCGTGAAGAAGACTAAGAGAGATGTCTGCCAGCGCAAAAAGCTACTCCTTCGGTTTTACATCAGGTCTGGCGTCAGGCACGAAGCCATCGCGATTCGGCATCTTCACTTGCAGGATCGACTTCTCGTTTAGCTCCAGCGTCTCCGTGATTACGCCGCTCTTGAACAGCAGGAATGCCGACACCGCATAGACGTCGTCTATTGGCAGCGTGCGCGGGTTATCGTACGGCATGGCGCGGCGGACGTAATCGATGAGCGTGGTCGCATAAGGCCAGTAGCTTCCCACCGTTTTTAAGGGCTTATCCGCTTTCAGACTGCCCACTCCGCCCACCAGCGCAGGGTATTGGCCTGTCCGCCCTTCGGCGTTGTCATTGTGGCAAACGGCACACTTATCTTTATAAACGGTCTTGCCGCGGGCCGCGTCTCCCTTGCCTACAGGTAGCCCGGCACCCGAAGGAAGCACCGTCAGATCCTTGGCTTTGATCTCGGCATCGGTTGCCGGCCGGCCCAGGTTTTGTGCCTGCGCGAATGCACAGAACAGGAATACCGTGGCCACTCTATACATGGGTCACGCTCCCGCCTTCCTTCACGTGCCAGGTCTTGATTGCGTTGCAGTGGTAGGTGCTCTTATAACCCCGCACACCGTTCAAGGCTTCCAGCGTAGGCTGCGTGTATCCGGTTTCATCAGTACAGCGCGACTGCAACGCTGCTGTCTTGCCCGTCCATTGCCAGGGTAGCCGGAATCGCGTGACCGCTTTTGAAAGAACCGGATCCTGTAGTTCGGCGTCGGTCCAGGTCTGGCCGTTATCGGCGGAGATCTCCACCCGCTTGATCTTTCCTTTGCCAGACCACGCAAAGCCGGTAACCTCATACGGGCCGGGACCGTAGGCAAGCTTCTGTCCCCCGGCGGGGCGCGTGATAATCGATTTGGCTTCCATCACAAAGGTGAACATTTGCGCCTTGCCGTCCGGCATCAGGTCAGTGTAATGCGCCGTCTCATCCCGGGTCATTGCCGGTTGATCCACGACGTGCAGGCGATGCACCCATTTCACATTGATGTTGCCTTCCCAACCCGGAACCACCAGGCGCACGGGATAACCTTGCTCCGGGCGGATGGGTTCGCCATTTTGCCCGTACGCCACCAGAATGTCGTCGAGTGCTTTTTCGATTGGGATGCTGCGCGCCATCAGGCAGGCATCTGCTCCTTCCGCCACCACCCACTTCGCTTCCGGCTTGAGACGCGCCGCCTTCAAAAGAGTAGACAGCGGAACGCCGGTCCATTCGCTACAGCTCAACAGACCCGCGGATTTTTGCGGATCAGGCTGAGGGCTGCCGGCCATTTCGCCGCCGCCGTTACCCGAACATTCGATGAAGTAGATGCGGGACACGGACGGAAAACGGCGCAGATCATCCATGGTGAAGACCATCGGCTGTTCTACCAGGCCATGCAGCAGGATCTCATGCTTGGCGCGATCGATGTTTGGCACGCCCGCGTGATGCCGCTCGAAGTGCAGTGAGGACGGGGTGATGATGCCGTCCAGATCCTGCAGCGGAGTGCGCGTGGCACCGGTACCGGGCGTGATGGATTCTCTGACGTCGCGCGCCGCCTTTTCGAGCGGCGATCGCTCACCGTAGGCGCGCACGCCGGCGCCGATTTCGCTCGGTATGGTTTTCTTGCAGGCGCTGAATCCGGCGAGGCCCGCGCCCAGGGCCAGGAATCGGCGGCGGTTCTGTTTAGGTGCTTTCATCGAATTGCAAGCATCGTAGCACAACGGGCATCCCTATCCGATTCTTAATATGACGGCTTAGGGGTCTGTGGGGTGCTGGCCGGCAACTTCGGGGGCCGGATGTAGCCGGCGCAATAACTCCTAAGCCGAAGCTTTCATATCGCTGGACGTTCCACCAGCCGCCGGAACGTAACATTTCGACGTGTAGTCCATCACCATCCGATCCGCGCTGAATCGCCAACCCAGCGTCCGGATAGTTCGCTTCATGCGCTTAATCCAGCCTCGCGGCAGTCCATCACGGTCACGCTGATAATAGAGCGGAATTACTTCGTCGCGAAGCGTCTGGTACAAGTCGTCGCCGTCACGGGTATCGTGAATGTCCATGTTGGAATGGGTTCGTCCCGTGCCGATCGAAAATCCGTTCAGCCCATCGTAGGCCTCGGCCCACCAGCCGTCCAGCACCGATAGATTCAAGCCGCCGTTCAAGACCACCTTCTGGCCGCTGGTTCCAGACGCCTCCAGCGGCCGTCTCGGATTATTCAGCCAGACGTCCACGCCCTGCACGAAATGGCGTCCGACGTTGATATCGTAGTCCTCCACGAACACGAACTTGTCTGAGAATTGCCGGTCCCGCATCAATTGTGCGATTTGTTGCAGCACCCGCTTGCCAGGCTCATCGCGAGGGTGCGCCTTGCCAGCGAAGACAAACTGCACCGGGCGCTTCGGATCGTTCACCATCGTCACCAGCCTTTCAATGTCGGCCAGAATCAAATTGGCTCTCTTGTAGGTGGCGAAGCGGCGGGCAAATCCGATGGTCAAAGCGTCCGGACTGAGCACGCGCCCAAGACGCTGCACCATCTCTCCGTTCTCTCCGCGGCGTTCGGACTGCTCGATTGCCCGCCGGCGCACGAATTCAATGAGCCGCGATTTCAAGCTGAGATGCGTTTCCCAGAGTGCTCCATCGTCCACGTCTTCAATCCCTTCCCAGATGCTGGTATGGCCGCTGTGCTCGTGCCAGCCGGCGCCCAGGTGCCGGTCGTAGAGCCGAAACATTTGCGGCGCCAGCCAGGATGGAACGTGTACGCCATTGGTGATGTGGCCGATGGGAACGGCTTCTTCCGATTTGCCGGGAAACAGCCCCGTCCACATCGCACGCGATACCTCGCCGTGCAGGGCCGAAACGGCGTTGGCACGGCGCGAGAGCTTCAAACCCAGAACGGTCATACAGAATTGCTCGTGATGGTTTCCAGGAGATTCGCGGCCCAGGTCCATCAGCCTGTCGCGGGACAGTCCAAGCTGGTCCCGCAGGGGCCCAAGATGTTCTTCAATCGTATCGCCATCGAACCGGTCGTGGCGTGCGGGAACCGGGGTGTGGGTCGTAAAAACCACCTCGCGGGAAACGCGCGGCACTGCCTGATCGAAGCTGACTCCTTCTTCCTCCATGCGGCTGCGAATTGCCTCCAGGACGGCAAATCCGCTGTGTCCTTCATTCATGTGAAGCACGCCCGGGGTGATCCCCATGGCGCGCAGGGCTCGAAAGCCGCCCACGCCAAGCAGCAGCTCCTGGCGGATGCGGATTCTTGCGTCTCCGCCATACAGGCGCGACGTCAACTCGCGATCCTCGGGAGCATTGCCTTCCACGTTCGAGTCGAGTAGAAACAGATCGCAACGGCCCACCTTCACTCGCCAAACCTTGGCGCGGATGGACCCGCCGCGGGTATGAATCTGTACTGTGACTGGTTTGCCGTCCGACCCGATGGCCGATTCCATCGGCAACTGATTTACGTCCGTACGGAGGTATTCCTCATGCTGCCATCCGCCTTGATCCAGCCGTTGCAGGAAGTACCCTTGCCCGTAGAACAACCCGACGCCGATGAGTGGAATATCCAGATCGGACGCACTTTTGATATGATCGCCCGCCAAAACACCCAGACCGCCGGAATAGACCGGAATGGATTCGTGCAACCCAAACTCCGCCGAGAAATAGGCGACAGGGCGCGGCCGCAGAACCCCAGCGTTCACGGCTCCCCATGTGTTGTCTGCCTGCAGGTATTCCTGCTGCCGCCGGTAAGCATAGTTGATGCGGCTGTGCAACACCAGCTCGGTGGCGCGCCGTTCCATTTCCGGCAGGGAAATCTCGGAAAGCAGGGAAATGGGATTGTTATTCAATTGCCGGAAACGCACCGGGCCCAGGTCGCGAAACAGACTGATACTGTCGTTGTCCCAACTCCACCAGAGGTTCCGGGCAAGCGCCCAGAGCCGCTCCTGAGCGGGCGCGATGAACCGATCGAGAGTGCGCGCTTCGCTGACGACCGGCGCCACTTGGGCTGCCGCCTCCGTGAGCATCCGGACTTCGTCTTCCCGGAACAGGCGCGCGTCCACGGTCTGCACCACAAGCACGCCCTGCAAGACCCCGCGATCGATGAGAGGCACTCCGAGGAAGGATTGATAAGTGTCCTCGCCAGCCTCGCCGAAATACTTGAAGCGCGGGTGATTTTTCACCTGCTCCACGTTGATGGGACGGACCTGTTCCGCCACCAGACCCGCAAGTCCTTCGGTCAGCGCCAGGCGGAGTGTGCCGATGCATTGACTGCGCAGCCCGAGCGAGGCGGCCAGGACGAGGTTCGCCCGATCGGGTTCCATCAGGTATGCCGAGCATACGTCGGTCCGGAAACGCCGTGCGATCAGCGCGGCCACGTTCATCAGGGTTTCAGCCGGTTTGCCACCCTCTGCCGCGAGGTTGCCGATTTCCTCGAGTGTTAAGACGTAACTCTCGTCCATCCGACCCAGGCCCGCGTTTGCGCTCATGCTCAACACTCCTCATCGATTGAGATCTGCTTCTGACCTAACGTCGGGGTTAGAGTGCAACAAAGTGAAATACGGGCGTAGCCGGTGAAAGAACGCCGGAATCCCAGGCGCTGAATTAAGGAAGCGATTACTTCCGTAGTGTAAGCCGATCGACGGCAGTTCGCAATTGATTCCTTCTATGGGATCAATCAAAAAGATTAGCTAAAGAATTGTGCTATGGAACGGCCACCGTTGCCGTGCCCTGGGAAGCGACACCGCCAATCGTGACCGGAACCGGGACGTTTCCCGGCCGAATCCCAGCCGGAAATCGGTGTGGAGACTCAGTTGGGTTCGGGCAGCACGTTCACGCTCCGGCTGCCGCGAGCGGCGCCGATGCTGTCAGAATAGAACCGGGACGCCATGAACCGCAGGCTTATGATAACCGGCACGGCCGCAGTGGCGCTGCTGCTGATCGCGATCTCAAGCTTTGCGCAAAGGGGACGCGGGCGCATTCAGGAGCGCGAGGAAGACGATGTTCCCCTGCCTGTCCGCGCCGCCGAGTTTCATTTCCTTCGTCTGGAATATACCGACCTGCCGCAGTTCCATCGTAGATGGGGATATTCGTCGCGCGACGGGCAGGGCAGCGGTTGGTGGAACGTGGATTGGCCCGCGGCGGAGAATCACTTTACTGTCGGCATTCAGCGTTTGACCAGAGTGGACACAGGCGATCCGCGGCATCTGCGGCTCACCGACGACAGAATCTTCGATTACCCATGGATCTACGCGACGCAGACGGGATGGTGGGGTCTCACGGACCTGGAAACCGCACGCCTGCGCGAGTATTTACTTCGCGGCGGGTTCCTGGTGGTGGATGATTTCTGGGGCCCCGAACAATGGGGAGTGTTCCGCCAGACGATGAACAGGGTGTTTCCGGAACGGCCAATCACTGACATCGGCGAGAAAGATTCGGTCATGCACGTTCTTTACGACATCGAGCAGAAGGACTTGACGTTCATCCCGGGGTCACGGCATTTGCGGCGCGGGCCGGACGGAACAGTGCAAATCGTGCAGCCCGCGGGGACCAAACCGGCGTGGCGGGCAATGTACGACGATAAGAATCGCATGGTGGTAGCCGTGAACTTCAACACCGACGTGGCCGATGCGTGGGAGTTTGCCGATGTGCCTTATTACCCCGCGGAGATGACAACGCTGGCTTACCGGTATGGGATCAACTACGTTGTTTATTCGATGACGCACTAACCCGGCATCTGGATGGGTGTGCGAAGCCGAAGTGTCCTTCATGCCACACTGGATTTCGAAACCGGCTTCGGTCAAGGCCTACCCAACCGGCAAACTTCAGGTCCAGGTCGCCCAGCGTCTGGTGGGAACCCTAGGAGACTGACGGAGATAGAAAATGCCCTACTTAGAATCAATCAGTTACAAGAATTTTACATCGACGAATTGTCCGTAAGTTATTGATTCTAATCTCAAAGAAATCTATCTCCGACAGACTCCTAGGTTCACCGGCCAGCCCAGCCTCCTTAGCCGCTTTTCACCTGAACGGTAATAGTCTTCCCGGCATCGGCATATTTACCGTCGCTGATCAGCCGGCGGATACACCGGCACGTGCCACTTTGAAGAATACCGAAGCTTGAGGTTTAATGCGAATCGTCCGGCCACTAGTGTAGTGTCCAAGAAATAGCTGGACAGGCCAAGTCGTGTCTCACAGTAGGGGTTCATCTCAAAAATCCGCGTTTATCGGCGTCCATCCGCGGCCAATAATTATGCGCCGCCCAGTATTAGCTCCCGATCGACGCCGATAAACGCAGATTTTGCGCGGAACCGCAGTATTCGATCTGTCCAGCTATTTCTTGGACACTGCACTAGCAATGCTACCAGGACACCCACCTGGATCACCGCGGCGCACGCCGGCAATTGACCGGCTCGGATAGAACCTGAAAAACGGCGCAGCGATCCGCAATTGACCGTAAGCCTCTCTAGCGGGTTCGAAGGCTCGGCTGGTACCGCATCCTTGTCCTTCGCCGCTGGTCGTGAATGACTGCGGCACTGACTCGATGCGCCCGCGCTGTGCGAAAATGTCCCACATGACTGGGCAGCCTTCAAACCCTGCAATAGCGGGGATGCACGTCTCCAATCTTTATGAGGCCATAGGCGGCGCCCCGGCCTGTCGCCAACTCGCCATCGCATTTTACGCCCGAGTAAAGCAGGACCCGGTACTCAGCCCGCTATTTCCCGGCAAATCGCTGAGGTGCGCGATTGAAGAGTTCACCGCCTTCCTCGCCCAATTTTTGGGTGGACCGAGCACCGATTCCCAGCGCCGCTGGTGGCTCAGTATTCGTGAATCTCACCAGCGATTCAAGATCGGCCAGCGCGAGCGGGACGCCTGGCTTGCCAACATGGCGCCGGCTCTTGCCGATTGTCAGATCGAAGAACCGGCGCGCAGTGAATTGGCGGACTTTTTTGCGCGGTCGTCCGCCTACGTGGTGAACCACGGTGTGAACGACGGTGTGAACGACGGTGTGAATGACGGTGTGAACCAAGGTGAAGCGCCGCCTCATCGGCACCGGCCAATCGGCGTCCACGGCGAAAGTATGCGCCAGGAGATCTCACGCCGTTGGGACGCACAGATCGGACTGGATAAGGCCGTGGCCGCAATACGCCGCGGGGATGCCAATTGTGCCATCGCCGTAGTCGAAGCGCCAGCCCTGAAGGCCTGTGGCCGGTCTGTGCATTCCGGTCTGTTCTCGTTAATGGTTCGAGGAGGGCAGCCGGCCTTGCTTGAGTACGTGCGAGCCAGGCTAACCAGCGATCCGGCCTTTACCCATGAGCGCTATGCCGGGCGAACGCTTTTGCACGAAGCGGCTGCCGCGGGCAATGTGAACATGGTAGGCCTGCTTTTGAGTCTCGGTGCCAACCCAAACGCCCCAGACGGCGGCGAACACACGCCGCTCTATTCTTTATCCAATGAGTGCGCGGCTCCGGGAGGACCAGATGTAGTGCGCGCACTGGTGCAGGCCGGAGCAGATGTTGATGCCAAAGATGGCGCCAAACACTGCACCGCGCTGCACATGGCG